>JBBQIT010000348.1:0-5104 GCA_038325205.1 Bdellovibrionota bacterium | reverse complement strand
TAGAATTTTTGGGTCGAGTCGATTTCAGAACGCTGCGAGAAGCCTACGCTGGAGCTAAGGCCTTACTTTTTCCAGGAGAAGAAGACTTTGGAATTGTGCCCTTAGAATCGATGGCGTCTGGACGCCCGGTGATTGCTTTTGGCCGAGGCGGAGCTATCGAGACCGTCGTGGATAATGAGACAGGAATTTTCTTTCACGAGCAGACCGTGGATTCGCTGGTGGAAGCCATTTTAAAGTTTGAAGCCAATCCTACTCAGTTCGACCCAGCCCGCTGCCGAGAACGCGCGCTTTCGTTTACTAAGGAGCGCTTCCAAACTCAGTTTCAAACTTGCGTAGCTCATTGGTGGAGCGACCACGTGACTCGACGACAACAGAAGCCAAGCCTACCGCCTGCTACTACCCGACCGCCTGAGCTCAATGCCTAAGCGGAAATTTCCGGCCCTTTAACTTGAAAGGTAACTGATTTGGCTGACGACTCCGACGAAGGCGAAAGACAGCTTTGTAAGAAAGACTCGATCGAAGGATAGACTCTTTCCGGAGTCAGCCCCTTTAAGCAGGCCAAGTCGTGATCCCAACAAGTACGCAAATGGCAGGGGGCGCAAGGCACGTCGATTCTAAGGCTTAACGATTTAGGTGAGCGGGGGGACCATTCCGAAGGAGCTGAGTACCCACTGTTCAAAGCCACCGTGGGAGTTCCCAAGGTTCCCGCCCAATGCATGGGACCACTTAAACTTCCGATGAAAGCGGCAGCGCGAGAAATTAGAAATCCCGATTGTGTAAGCTTCAATTTTCCTTGGGCCTGAATCAAGTAAGAACGTTCTGGCAAAGGAAGATCGTTGGGAGCACCAATCACCACCCAGGGGATGGGAAAACGAGCCGCTACTTTATCCATCAAATCGATCAAATAGTTTAACGGGTATTCGCGCGTTACTAAATTTGCGTAAGGATGAATCACACCAAACTGTTTGGGAATGTGATCATGGAAAATCAGTTTAAGAGCGCGTTCATCGTCTTCCGACCATTGATACTTTGGGAATTTGATATCGCAATCTTGATAATGTTTCCCCGTAAGAGGCGAAACGATCTGGAGCATTTGTAACGCTTGATGGGCGCGCACTTCTCCCCAGTGTTGGACATACGGCTGTACTGTCGAAGACGAACGAAGTCTAGGATCCCGGGCATGCACATGCAATTTTGCAGGTGTCTTTAGGAAAGCATGGAAGTACATCGGGTACGTTCGCAGAAAAACGGCGATATCAAACTTTTGCGTTTTGCTTTTAGCTAACGCTTCTTTCAGATCTACAAAAGGAAACCGTTGCCAGCGGACTTTAACAGCGACGGGCAAGATTTCATCCACAACGCCCGCTCTATCGAAGATAGGACGCGTGAGCTCTTTGCACATGACCGAGATTCTAGCGTTGGGATAGTGGCTGCGAAGCTCTGCGATCGCTGGCAGCGCATAGACCGCATCGCCAATTTCATCAGGCTTAAAAACAAGAATCGAAGTGACCGTCTTCGGATCGGGACCTGCGGGAAGTACCTTTTCCCCGGCTACTTCGGCCATCCATTGCTCTTGAAGGCGGAGCTCTTCGTAAGCGTTCCGGTAGTACTGGCGCTGCCACCTTTTCGCCGTAGCAAGAGTACGCCCGATAATGCGATCGGCGAGTTTTTCTACTAATTTAGGCACCCCAGGGAATTAACATAGTCGTCTTAGACTATCCAGCCCCGTAGACATCCGTTATCGAAATCCCCTTTTGCCACGCCGTCCTAAGCGCAACCCCCGGCATTATTAGCAGATATCAACTACAAACCGGAGGTTTGAATGAAAGTTGGCTGGTTACCCTTAGTAGCGTTGTTTTTCTCGTTTCAGGCCTTCGCCGTCATCGAAGTAGGACAGCCCGTCCCGAACCAATGTTGGACGACCGATTCAGGATCTAGCGTCTGCTTAGATCAAGTCCCCAATGCCGTACACGTGCTCCTGTTCAATGCTGGCTGGTGTGGGCCTTGTAACCAAGAGTTTGATGAATTTAGCCCGCGAGTGGGTGAGTTCGACGGAAAGCCCGTTGTCTTTCTCAGTCTATCGGCTAGCGGTTGGACGAATCCCTCTACGCCTGATGCGACCTTCCTAGGCGCTTGGAGAACGAAGCACCATATTCCAGCTTCCGTGTTTGTTTCCGCTTCTCCCAAAGACGCAGGAAAAGCCTTCTTCACTCCGCCTCTCTATATTCCGAATGTCGTGATTGTAGATCAACAGGGAAATCTAGCTTACAAAGCCGTAGAACCTGGCGTGGACGAGATGTTCGCGCAGATTCATAAGCTTATTGATTAACGCGATTTATTTCTTAGATCGTTAAGATCTCGAAGCATCATTGCGTGCTCATCGGTGAGTTCTTGGTCGCGATAAACCAACTGCTGGTAGCGCTGGGCGTGCTTAGTCATATCCAGTTTGAGCTCGGCGGCTTCTCGGGTGACCCGATCGAGTTCCCTTTGCGGGCCGGACTTCAACCACGCATTGGCTACGGCCTTTTCAGCCTTC
The DNA here is from genome assembly GCA_038325205.1 of Bdellovibrionota bacterium. Lineage (GTDB taxonomy): Bacteria > Bdellovibrionota > FAC87 > UBA2466 > UBA2466 > JBBQIT01. Next base: position 2,568 of record JBBQIT010000348.1, on the reverse strand, counting down.
TTTATTTCCTCTCGCTTAGCTTGGTAGGCGTTTTCGGTTTCCCACTTCTTGGTTTTAGAGACGTCACGTTCCGCCCGATTCAATTGAATCTCTTGAATCTTGTCACCCACTTCTCTTTCTCTTTTTTCGACGTCGGCTTTCCGCACCCTCTCGGCCTCGACACCAACCGCAGGCTCAGGCTTTGGTGGCTGGTTGGTCGTAGGATTGGGCTTAACACTCGTCGTTGGATCGACGGACGCAGTAGTAGCGGTCGATGCGGTGCTGGTAGGCTTAGTGTTCGGTAACACAGAAGGGTTAGCCGTAGTTGAATTTGGTTTGGGCCTTTCCTCCGCGACGATCGCTGGCGTTTGCGTCGGTGAGTTATTTGGAGCCGGATCCGGCTTCGTTTTCTCTCCCCCTCGATTGTAACTCACGTACTCGCCGCTAGACTTGTTTATCAGCTCCACGTCGTTCTGAAGCTTCGCCTGAGCGTCTGAATTCCCCGTGCCTTTTTTTGGATAAGCCGTAGCAACAATAGCTTTACCAATGTTCGTGGTGCTCTTGACGGTTCCGTCACGGCTGCCGATCTGAAACTCGGTATCCTTCTCGGCGGTCTTTGGGGTGGTATGCACCATTCCGGTTAAATAGCGTTCGTCCTTACTTAAACTATATTGGCGGGCCATCCAATGGGCGGCGTCGGGATATTTATTCTGAAGCCACTCTTGCGCCTTTTCATCTCCCTTATGGGCGGCGGTCAGATTGTCTTGAAATTCTTTGGCACTTTTAGCGACAACGCCTCGTTCAGTCAGATGGTTGGCTTCGCTACCCAATTCGCTTTTGTCGAACTTTTTATCGAAGAGCAGTTTCGAACCCGAGCTTAAAACTTTTTTATCTTGGGCTTCATTCCACTCTGACTTCTGAGCCACTTCTAAAGCGTAGCGATATTCTTTAAGGCCGGGATGATCTGGATTCTTTGCTGCGATCTCGTCCAATGTCTTAATGAGCTCGCCTTTTTTACCGGCCGCGCCAACCATGTCATGAACATATTCCAGCGCCTTTTTCTTATCGTGAGGCGTCGCCTTATCTTTCTTTGCCGCGACCTCATCGACGAAAGACAGCTTCTTCAAAGTGTCCAGTCGATTTCCCCCGGTGTTTTTTACAATCTCCTCGAACCCGGGGAACTTCTTCATTTTCTCTTCGAGAGCTGCTTGAACGGCTTTCTCTTTTTCGGAAAGGCTACCGGCTTTTTCTGTCTTAGCTTTAATCGTCTCCTGACGCTCTTTGATCAATTCGTCTAAACCGCCCGGTTTCGAGAGCCTCTCGGCGGCCTTAAAGGCTTCGAGTAAGTCTTTATTGTCTCGGATATCTTTGTCGGTAAGCTTCTGTTTCACTAACTCGGCGGCAAGTTCAGCAGTGGAAGGAGGTTTACTGTCTTTGGTTAGTTGCTTTGTGATCTCAGAAATCTTCTGGGTCGGGTCTTCCGAAACGGCCGGTGACTTTTTCTTCGCATCGTTGTTTACCTCGCGCCTCGAGCCACCTTCCTCTTGCGAGGTCTTAGCAAAATCCTTCTCATGCGCAAAACTTGAAAGTGATACGAGATAAACTATTGAAACTATAAGTAAAATATGTATTGGGCGAAGCATCTGTTCCGTACCCCTTCGTTACCTTTTCGGCACAAGGAAGCTCTTCCTTAAATGAGGACGGAGGCATTTTTTTGAGCGTTTCGCGGGAGGGATGTTCATTACCGAAACGTTCACTTTTGAGACCCATCTCAGTCTTGAATCAAAAATCGTTTGTCTCACGCTTGGTTCACGTGGCCTAGCTCTTGCTTTTATGCCGGTAACGAATATAAGACGCGGACGGAGATTACAGATGTTTTCAAAAATGGTTCTTGGTTCCCTCTCTTTGGTGGTCCTTCTCATGCTATTCGCTTGTGGTGGAAATAAGCCCGGCGCAGACGCTATTGCCCCGCCGCCTCCGGCGTGCGCGATTGCTAATGTGGACGAGAAGGTCGCCACCGTCTTAAAAGAAAGCGGTTACCGAGTGGGCGAAAGAATCGAACCCGCGGTTCGATTGAAAGAGAAGTTTGGTCTTACTTTTGATATCGGAAACGCGGCCCCTGCTGGATTTGAAGAGCAATGGGCCTCTGTGCTCCACGTTTTGGCAAACGCCGACAAGTTTCCCGAGTTAACTGACAAAGTTTCGGGTAAAGCGGCGGTAGCAGGGAACTTTGGTCCAAAAGACCTTGAGGAGAACCTCTCCATCGCTCCTTCCGCTACTCCTGTACAAGCGGTCTGCTTTTTTGCGGCGCAATTGACCAAGCAACAATTGGCCGAAGCCAGAACACGAATTGAAACCCGGATGGCGGCTATCGCAACCGATACCGGTGTTAAAGTTACTTTGATTTACAACAACCAACAGGAATTAGAAGCCCAGACGATTCTGACCGAAGTGCAAAAGCTTCTTAAGCTAGCTCTCATCTTGGGTGTCAAAATCGCTGAGATGAATGAGTGGGCCGTTTGGGGTCCTCCCAACTTCAAACTTCGCTACACAAACGAAACGAACGTGGTCTCCTTTGAGAAATCATTC
>JBBQIT010000347.1:0-5121 GCA_038325205.1 Bdellovibrionota bacterium | reverse complement strand
AACTAGGGACTATACGAGATACCGCCCAAAAATTCAAAGAGGGTACTTTTGGTAGTTTTTTGTCGCTTTTACTTCAAAGGTAACTGAGGATTGGGCTCAACGGGGTAAAGGTAGAGCATGAAGCGTGTACTCGGCTTTGGGCATTTGGTCGCCCTAGGCGTAAATTCGGTCATTGGCGTCGGTATCTTCATAGTCCCGGGCCAACTTTCGCGAGATCTGGGACTGTGGTCCGTCCTTCTGTTTTTAGCCTGCGGCCTCCTTTTACATCCCGTGGCTCTTGCCTTTGCTGACCTGGGAAAACTTACCGACCGATCCGGGGGGCCCTATACCTACGCGACTTTGGCCTTTGGCGATCGTTGGGGCTTTTCCGTGGGGTGGGCTACCTGGATTACCGCGGTAGTGAGCTGTAGTGCTATCGGAAGCGTAGTCAGTATCTACTTGGGGTATTTCGCTCCCAGTCTGGCTCCCTGGGGCAAAACGCTTAGTATCCTCAGCATCTTTGGATTTGGAGTGCTTAATTATTTAGGGGTTCGTTACGGGGGTAGGGCCACGGTCATCATGACGGTGCTTAAGACCGTCCCCCTTGTTGTGATTTTCGTTTTTGGTCTTTTGGTAATGTCTGTTCTGTGGCGATTTCTTCCGGCGCTTGTCGCCCCTGCACACCACATGCTTCATCCCTCAACCAATGCGATTAAATCGGCTTTCCTAATGGCGCTTTTTACCTGCCAAGGATTCGAAGTGGTTCCGCTTATCGCGGGAGAGACGAAGCAGCCGCGGCACTTCGTCCCCAAAGCGATTCTAATCTCTTTATGGTTCCCCATTATCGTCTACATGGGGGTTCAGTTTTGTGTCGTAGGAAATGGATTCACCTCTGATACCGCGCTAACGGATCTCTCTCGTTTTTGGATGGGGGAGTTAGGCGCCGATATTATTAACGCCACGGTCCTTTGCTCGGTCATCGGATTTTTGGCGGGCACAGTCCTTGGAGCTCCACGACTCTTAGTTGCGCTTTCCGAAGATGGGCATATCCCGAAGTGGTTTGAAGCCGTTCATCCAAAATTCCAAACGCCCTATCTTTCCGTCGTGGCAACGACGGTGCTAGCGATGATCCTAAGTATTTTTGGGAACCTCGATGAGCTGATTTCCATCACTGCTCTTTCCGTCGCGGTTCAATACGTAGCTTCTTGTGCGGCGCTTTTCGCTCTGGTGAGACGAGGAAAGACTAAAGGAATGATCACTGCGGTATTAGGAATGCTGATGTCGACTTTCTTTCTCTTTCAGGTCGAATGGAAGTCTTGGCTCATTTTTATTTTGATCTCATGCCTAGGGTTTGGGCTTAGATATTTTTTCTTAAAGCCGAAATCACACTAAGGCTTGGAAGTGTCTAGGCGCTTTCGAAGTGCGATCGTTGGCAGAAATTGAGCGCCAACGTCAGCTCCTAATTCGAAAACATTTTTGGCTGTTACCGGACGATTGGGGTATACCCCCTTACTTAAAATAGAGTCTGCCACGGCCCCTAATTGGTTAATTTGGCTAATCGCAAATCGTCGATATCGGTTCTCTTCCACTTTGGGCTTCTCGAGCGGCCGAAGGCGCAGCTTGGAAAGTGTGTAGTGGTTCATGAGGTGGCTGCGACTCTCTAGAAAAAGGACTACAAAGCCAGTATCGAGTTCGACTTTGGTGATCTTTCGGCCCTCCTGGGTAAAGCGAACCAGTCTCGTTTGTGAAAAAAGACCGTCGGCATTGTAGCCGTTCTCAATCAGCCAAACATTGGCTTCAATCCATTCTTCCAAAAGAGCGAAATCGTGATCGCGAGTCAACTCGCTCATAATTTCAGCCACCCGGTGGCGAGCAAACGCGTGCGGTCTCAAGCGCGGAGTTTCTAAAGATGCCACCATTATCACGTTGGGGATCTCTTCGCCCTCACCAGGGGAGTTCATTTGCTGATTTAGAAACTTAACTTGTTTTGCTTCGTTCAAATGTGCGTGAAAATGGTTGATCTCAAAACGGAGATTTCGTAGAGGATAGTGATTGGCGCTTCCCCTTTTTGGATTGCAGCGATTGTCCAGAAGACAAAAGACTAGGCCGCGTCCGTCGGAAGCTTCTAACTTCGCCAGATGTTCATTTACAGAATTAGCTAGTGGATGGTTCGAGTGATCTAGGCTTCGGTACCTTTCCCATTCCGCTTTGATTCCCAGATCTAGACTAGACTGAGAACTTCTTAAAATTTCGTCCAATTCCTGGGCAGAGTAAACGTGGATGGTGCCTTCGGCTCCTACGACAAGGTGGGGCGCTGAGATTCGAATCGTCTCTTTCACTTCCAGTGCACAAGATTGCCCACGAAGGGAAATGGAAAGGATCACATCAAAAGGATTGGGGCCGACACCACCATGTGATGAGTCAGCTAAAGCAACAGCAGACAGAAGTCCAAAAACGAGCAAAAATCGAGCGAACAACATTACTTCTCCGTATCAAAATCTATCGGGAGCCACCCCGGCGATCCAACCTTCGCGTTTAGGAACGGCCCATTGAGCAAACCCGCGAAAGGGTTCAAACAACCTTCTTCTCTTCTGCAAGATAACTCCAGAGAGAGCTAGGACAAAGGCGTCTGCCCAGTCTGGATTTCTTTCGACTACTTTCCAAGAGTCGACCTCGATCTGAACGTCTTTTATCGACGAGCAAAGCTGTTTAAGGTGAGAGGGGTCTCGTTTCTTACTTCCCAGGAAGAGTTTCCAGAAGAAGCTAGGATATCCTTCAAACAGCCAGGGCAAACGGTCGTCGCCCTCTGCCTTTTTCTGAAACGGCCAGACATTTAGCCATTGCTGAGACTCGGTGGAGAGATCTCGCCACAGGCGGAAGGTCCCTGTCTGAATATTTTTTTGAAAAGGGTGTGTTTGGAAAACGGAATTGGCACGGGCGAACCTCTCGCAAGTTCGCGTGGGAATTTTCTTGGCGCTTAAGAATCTGGCAAAGAAAGTGTGCGCTTGTTTTCGTCCAAAAAGCGAAGACGCCATCGTTTGGGTTTGCTGAACGAGCTGCCATATGTCTAAGCGGCATCCCACTTCATAGGGCAGGCCTAATACACAATCCACCATCAAAGCGGTGTTGCCATCAGGCGAAGGAGCTTTGATGGTATGAAGTGATTCTTCTATATCACCGAGAGTCAGACGCTTGAGCGTCAAAGGCTTATTCTTTTTTGTTCGGGTGATAAACTTCCATTGGTTCTTTCCCGTCTCCACGGCGACCACAGTGGGAAGAGGTTTGCAGCGCTTGCCCCCATCTAGCACGGCTCCAGTTTGATCGACCCCAACGAATGAACGGAAAGACGACATTTAAAAATCACCCATGAAAATTCTGTTCGACAGCGAAAATAAAGTACCACAGCGTGTTAGAATTTCAATTGATGTCAGATGAGATTTGGTTAGGTAGATTCTTTCGTCATGGAAGAATTAGAAGATCAGACAGAACGAGTTCAGGAACATGTCATGCACGCGGCCCAACACGGGGGAGAGCGGCTCACTCTTTACGTCGCCCTCACAGCCGCTATCTTAGCGGCTTTCGCGGCCGTTTCTAACTTGATGTCAGGCCACCACTCCAATGAAGCGATTTTAGAACAGATTAAAGCTTCCGATGAATTGGCGCACTACCAAGCCAAGGCCATCAAAGCGGCCGTGGTTTCGGCAAAAAAAGAAGTGATCGTCGCTATGGGCAAGGCGCCTACTGACGCCACCAACGACAAACTCGATAAGTACCAAGCCGATCAAGAAGAGATCTCAAATCATGCGAAAGAGCTCGAAACCTCTTCTGAACATCATCTGAGTCATCACCTCGTTTTTGCTCGAGCGGTGACCATGTTCCAGGTTGCTATCGCCATCGCCGCTATCTCAGCGCTTAGTCGCCGAAGGCCGTTTTGGTTTGTCTCCTTGGGGTTTGGCGCGGTAGGGGTTTTCTTTCTCGCTACCGGATTCTTCTAGCGATAGTCAGACCACACCACTAACATATTAATATCTTGAATAAATATAGGGCTTCCGTCGACCTACTCTAGGTCTTCTTTTCTGCCGATAAGTTTGGGGTGACACCCAAAGGTACCTTTCACGTCGAGTTTAAAACTCTTCTCTCCGCATCTCCCCAAAAGGTCTGGGAAGTGATGGGTGATACGGAACATCTCAATCGAGTCATTAATCTACCTGAAGTCACTTTGGAAAATGGCAGACCTGATCTGATGTACCGGATGGCGTCCTCAAAAATGGGTTTTCTAACGCTTCGATGGCGCGAGATGCCCTTTCAGTGGGTGAAGGGCAGAAGCTATTCGGTTCGGCGCGAATTTGTAAATGGTCCCATTAAAAACGCGGTGATCGGAATCGAGTGCCGAGACGCAAAAGGCGGAACGGACCTTACGGTATTTGCAAACGTCGAAGCCCGCTATTCGATAGCGATACCTTTTCTAAAGTTTTTGGCCCATCAGGGGCTTAAGAAAATGCTTCGTTACGCAAAAATCTACGACTTCAATATACAGATTTGCGCTATCGACCCTACGCCTAGGGCGTTGGTAGATATTAATGTAGAAGCAAAATTGACGAGTATTCTCAAGTCCCATCGGGAAAATGCGCCAACCAACGACGAGCTTTGGCATCAGTTTACCGTTCTCTTAAGCGAAGGCACCGACGAAGAGGTATTACGAATGCGACCGCTCCGGCTCGCAGAACTTTGGAATCAAGATCCCAAAGAGGTTCTTAAATTATTCTTTTGGTGTGCGAAGAACCAAATCTTAGAATTAGACTGGGCTCTGCTTTGTCCCAACTGTAAAACAAGTCAAAAGAGCGCTTCTGCTCTTAAAGACCTCGACTCTCAGTTTCACTGCGATTTTTGCGGCATCGACTATTCCTCGGAACTAGATACAAATACGGAGCTCACATTCTCCATCGCGCCCCAGCTTCGCCACGCGATTGACACTACTTTCTGCTTGGGCAGTCCCATGCGGATGCCCCATATCTTGGCGCAACAGGCGCTATCTCCTGGAGCGAAGTGCACAGTAACGGTTCCTCTTTCAAATCAAGATTTTCGAGCTCGCGTGCTGAAAGCAAACCACAACTGCCGCTTTGTTTGCGGAGACGAAGATGC
>JBBQIT010000346.1:0-5126 GCA_038325205.1 Bdellovibrionota bacterium | reverse complement strand
CTCCGCCAAGCCCCAAGATCATGACGTGGGAGTTCATAAGACGTTTCATTCTTTCGTCCCCGACGAGACGCCCCATCCGATCGAAACGACGATGGAGTTTATACTCGTCATATTCCGTATCGGTCATTGGCAGAGGTGTCGTTCCCGCAGCTTCCACTTCTAGTGTCATAGTACTAATCCAAAAATTTTAGAAAGCGTTTCGGAACTCCTATCCAAGAGTACCGAATAATCTTCTTTTCTATGCTTCGCCACCGCCTGAGCGATGAGAATCAGATTTTCAGGTTCATTAAAATCCCCGTCTATCCCCTCCGGCTTTTGATCCGGCGCATCGGTTTCAATAACAAGTCCCGAGGCGGGTATCAAGGGGATAGCCCCTTTTACCGATTTGTACCCCGGACGAGTTACCGCTCCCCCAACCGAAATAACGAACCCCAGACTGAGGTACCTTTTCGCCTCTTCAATATTTCCGGTGAACGAATGGACAATGCCTCCCTTGAGAAATTTCGGGCGGTTTTCCAAAATCTGAAGTGCTTCTTCGTGCGCTTGAACGATATGCAAAACCAGCGGTTTTCCAGCGCTATCTCCAAGTGTGAGTTGTGCCCGAAAAGCGCGAAGCTGTTTCGCCTTCGAATCCCCTTCTAACCGCTTTGGCATGAAGTCTAGACCGAGTTCCCCTAAGGCAACTGCCTGAGAAATCTCCCGCTTCAAACACTCAAGCCCTTGGTCAATCTCGGCATTGGAGGCCGTAGCCACCCACCAGGGATGTAATCCGAAACACAACGCAATACCTGAACCCAGCTTCTGTTTAAGGTCTTTTTGCCGGGCCCAATCGTCGGGATTAATCCCGCCTTGAATCCAGGCTCCTATTCCTTTGTCCTTGGCCGCCACTAGGTAGCCCTTCAGAAATTGCTGAATTTTGGGGTCTGCGAGGTGAGAATGGGCGTCTATCCACATAGAACGGTATATTGGACCAATAGGGCCGATATGGAAAGTCAGGTTGATCGTTGATCCTCATCCCGAAGGCATGCTAAAGCACACCATGGCTTTCTCTCCCCACAACACCTCCCGCGATCGCATTAAGCACTTTATTGCTGGTCAAAAGACTACCGTGGCGGGCGTCTTGCAAACTCACTTTCGCCTGACGCCAGAGCGAGTGACCGAGCTGTTTGGTCTTGGCGCCGTCTACTCCGATAAGAAACGAATTTTTGAAGACAGAACTTTGGAAAAGGGTGGATATCTTCGCATTCACTTGGAACCCAAGAGATTCCCTGCGAGTCAGATCGATTGGAAATCGACGATTCTTAGCGACGAGAAGGACTTTTTGGTTTTTCTCAAACCCTCTGGCATTCCTGTGCATGCTACCGTGGATAACTCCTTAGACAATGCACTCCACCAACTGCGTGTGCATACGAAGACCGACCTTTTGGTGACCAATCGTTTGGACATTCCCGTCAGCGGCGTGATGCTTTTTGCAAAGAATCCAAGTTTTCAAAAGCGATTCAATCAATGGTTACTTGAACGCAAGGTCATAAAATTTTACAGAGCCCTCGTCCCCGGTACCCCTCCGCTAGGACGCCATATTCATTACATGGAACCAGGACCGAGAGCTCCCAAGATCGTTTCCCTTGAGGCTAGGAAAGATTGGCAAAAGTGCGAGCTCACCATTCACGAGGCTATTCCCTACGGGGAACTGTCCGATGTGAAGATTGAGTTACACACCGGCAGAACTCACCAAATTCGATCTCAACTCGCTTTTATGGGATTTCCCCTACAAGGAGATAGGCTTTACGGATCTCGTTTGAAATACGAAGCCCAATGCTTTGGCGAAACCATTGCTCTGTTCTCCAATGAACTTTCCTTTCCCAATTATGGAAAAGCTCCGTGGCATTTCAAAAAAGCACCACACTGGGTGCACTAGCCCCTATGCTATACTTCGTTCATGAAATCGTTTCCCTTTGTGTTACTGCTTCTTGTCTTCGTCGCTTGCACTGAACCCAGAATTAAGCGTTTTCAATCCGCTCTGGACCCGCTCTTAGGTCAGGGGAAAAAGTCGAACGTAGATCATCTATTGGGAACGCCGGTGTCTTGCCAAAAGGCAGGAGAAGGCGAGAAATGTGAATACCGCACCGCATTCGGACGAAATGATCCGGTACCCGGGACGGCAACCAAACCCTCCTTAGGCCCCGATCTCTCCCCCTACGACTATTTTGACGTGGTGCGCGCAGAATATGACGGATTGGGCATCTTTAAAAACTGGGAATACTTGAAGCCCTGACCCCCCATTAAAGTCTTAGTAATCGGTAGGTTGCAGCTCAACGATTTATTTCAATTCTTTTCAATCTTTATTACTTTTCGGCCGATAAGTTTTGCGGAGATCCTCGGGCTCTCCACTTATGGCATTGCGCGACCTCATCATTCCATTGAAGTACAAGTTCCTCTCCGTACTTCTATTGATCACACTTTCCGCCATTGGTGTGTTTTTCTATCTCACTAACCAGATCTTTTCCGAAGACAAACGCCTCTTTGTCATGGATTTGAACTTAACTCTGCTTCGCGCGGCGACGAGTGAGCTCAAATTGGAAATGAGATCTCGTTTAGATGAACTCCAAATTTTAATCCCCCGGCTTTATCGCGGGGAAGTCGAAGGACAGAAAAAAGATCCTTATGAAGGATTATCGACCCATCTCCCTGAGGAGTTGCTGCGGATTCGTTTCTACCGTCGGATGTCGCCTACAAGCTTTGATCAAATCAGAGATTATCGAAACGCGAATTTGTTAGATAAAAAACAGCTTCTCCCTACCGATTTAGACCAAATTGATAAGAAGCATCCTTTGCCGCTTCAAGCATTCGCGGAGAGACCAGAAGTAAAGCTTCTTAACCGATCCATTCATATCGATCGGGGCGGATTTTCTGCCGACATGGCGGTATTGACGGTTCTACTTCCCGGAACGTTCTTAAATAACGACGAGAAGGAAGTAATTATTTCCATCGACTTGTATCAGAACTTCTTGCGCGCGAAACTAAACCAAACCGACAATGCCCAACTCTTTTTGATTAATGAAGATGGAACGTTGCTTAGTCACACGCTATTACAGCCTACTATTCAGTACTCCAACGTCATCTATCCGCATCCGATCATTGAACGCTTAAAGAGCCATCACTTCCCTCGAGAGAGCTTTGAAGTTGAGATCGACAAAGAGCCTTACCTCTGCAACTTGAGTGAGACAGGCTTCAAAGGCGTCTTCGTGGTTTCGCAAATTAAAAAGAGCGATGCTTATACCGCTTTAAATCTTTTGATGGAAAAGAGCATTTTCATCGCGGCTTTTATTATTTGCCTCGCGGTTATCGCCAGCATCGTCTTCGCCTCACGCCTGGGCAAGAACATCGAGAAGCTAAAACACGCCGCAGAGACTATCGGCGCTGGAAATTTAAAAGCCGAGATCAAGATTCAGTCTAACGATGAACTCCAAGCCGTGGCCGAGAGCTTCCGGTGGATGGCCAAGCGCCTACAAGAATTAGTCGCAGAGTCGGGTAAAAAAGCGCGCATGGAAGACGAATTAGAGACCGCGCGTCTTGTGCAATCGACTTTGCTAGCGACCCCCGAAATCAATACCGACGCCGTCCAATGTTCTTGCTACTACGCGCCTGCTACAGAGTGCGGTGGTGATATCTGGGACACTAGATTAGATGGAAATATTTTAACCGTTATCATTGGGGATGCGACTGGCCACGGAGCTCCGGCTGCCATTGTGACCGCAGTCGTAAAAAGTTGCTTCGACACTTTAAATTCGATTTATGTAGGACAACCGCTCAGCCCAGTTCAACTCCTCTCCACGATGAACAACATCTTAGTGCAAGCCTGCAAAGGCAAACTATTGATGACCATGTGCATTGTGCAATTGAACTTAGACACGGGCGAACTAAATATCGCAAGCGCCGGCCACGAGCCTCCTTTAGTAGCCCGTGGGAATCGTTTTGTATCCGATACTAAGGCGAAACAATCGGCCGAAGTCCTCTTCGCCCGGGGAGAACGATTGGGTTACGACGCCAATTCCGAGTATGAATCAGTCAAATATCACCTCTCAAACGGTGACCTCTTGCTGCTCTATACCGATGGCGTCACCGAAGCACGAAATTCAGATGGTAAAGAGTGGGGAGAAAGACTGCTTAAAAAGACCTTATCGAAGGGCCTCTCTTCCGGTGCTGCTGATGTCAAAACCCAAATTGTTAGTGCGTTACACGACCATATTCAGGGCGTGATTCCGGAAGACGATATTACTTTTGTATTGGTTGCCTTAAAGAAGAACGTAGCCTCAGTAGCTACGCTTAAAAAGAGAAATCCTGAAGCAGAGTCAGGCGAGGCGGCATAGAAATTTAGATGAACACAACGGCTAAAAAGAAGATAGAGAGCCCCGACGAATTAGTCTGCGGCTTATTCTCTAAAAAGGATGCTTCGCAAATCATCGCTAGTGGTACGCGACATTTGCATTCTTCCACGTTGGGAGAGCGCGACACCCTCGCCAAGATTTCTCAAGATATGATCAAATCGGGAAATATTTTAACCTTCCCGTGGGAGTCGGCCAGTAATAGCGAAATTGAAATCATGAAGAGCGCGGATAGAAAAAAGGCCATCGACGCAGTAATAGCAGCTAGTGCTCCCTATGCCCGACGTGACATTAACGAAAAGATTTGTGCCGTTTTGGAAGAACTTTTAACCAATGCTATTTTCCATTCCTACAAAAGAGCGGATAATAATCCCAAGTATCCAAGGCAACTTCCGGCCTCGCTAGACCGAAGAGAAAAAATTATCCTTAAGCACTCCGCCCAACGAAGCGGCATCTTTCTTTCTGTAGAAGACAAGGGCGGAAATTTTGGTTTCGATAGTATCGCAAGCGCTTATCGGCGTTGTTACGGAGACGCAAAGCAACAAGTGGAAAGCAAAGACGGGGGCGCAGGCCTTGGCCTTTACATGGTCTTTGAAATGGTTACTCATTTCAAAGTGGAGCGTGTCAAAGGGCAAAGTACAGTCGTTTCTTGCTGGCTGAACGACACCCGGACTTTAGACCCCGATTTCTTTTCGTTCAATTTTTTCGAAAGAGGCGGCACCAATGCAAAATGATAAATTC
>JBBQIT010000345.1:0-5130 GCA_038325205.1 Bdellovibrionota bacterium | reverse complement strand
CGACTTGTTCGTCATCAATAGCACGTCCTTCCACTCCCCAAACTAACTTCCCCTGTTGGATTTTCAAAAGGGTGTCACTCGTGACTCCCTGAATGCTATTACCGCCATCTAAAGTGCGAATATGAAACTCGGGAACGATTTCGATGGGGGCGGCCGTTTTAGGATCTATTTCGCAGGGAAATGCTCCCGCCGGAAAATGTTTCTCAATAATGGCTTTTTGCTCGGCGAGATATTTTTTCTTGGCTTCTTCCCGTTCGCTTGGCTTCAGGCGCAGAAGTTTGTCTTTAATGGGATAAATGCGCCCGAGCTCTAGAGCTTGCTCAGTGGTCGTCGATAGAGTGCCAAGGGCCGGAATGTTGACCCAAGGGGCGAGAAAGAAAAACGCGAGCAGCAGTGATGGGCGCATGAATCTCCGTTTCAAAATGGGGCAGAAACTAACACAAACTGGCGGGAGCGATCAATATCAATAGCGGTGTTGATAAGCAATTAGAAGGACCAGGTTTATCACCAGGGAGTCCCATCAGAAGGGGAGTGGCAGAAGCTCAGACTTAGGTGTTAGCCTTCTTGCTCTAGAACTTTGACCAGCGCTTGGTAAGCCGGTTTAGGCTCAAAAGCTTCGTCGTAGAGGAGAGCCGATCCGAATCCTGAATGGAAAGAGGGAATCCAAGAGTATTTATCCGTAAATCCCCATGACACAAAACTTTTGCATTCAGGGACACCTAAGCACGTACGAAGGGCGTTCCCATAGATTTTGCCCTGGGCCTCAAGGGTAGCTTTGTTAACCTTTTTAAGATCCATCTCGACATCCATTTCAGTGATATGAATCTCGAGCCCGAGAGCCGCGAATCGTTGCATATTCTTTTTCACAGAAGCAAAGTCGGGTGGATCTTTGAGATCTAAATGAAATTGGGATCCAATTCCGTCTATCGGAACGCCACGATCTTTTAGATTTACTATCATGTGATAGATGGCATCAGACTTCTTGTTGATTCCTTCGGCCGAGTAATCATTGTAGAAAAGTTTTACCGTGGGATCGGCCTGGTGGGCCCACTGAAAGGCTAAAGTTATATATTCGTCTGGTGAAGTCTCTGGGTTTTGCCAAAAGCTTGAGCGTAACTTGCCGTCATCGGTAATCGCTTCGTTAACGACATCCCACGCTATAATCCTGCCTTGAGCGGTACTTCTGAAATGATTTAATACCGATTGGATATGAAATCTTAGAATTTCCTTTTTTTGAATATTCGAAAAACGCCCTTTCGTTAACCAATCAGGGAGAGAATGATGCCAAACTAAATTGTGGCCGCGAATTTTTTGGTCCATTTTTTTCGCAGCTTCTACGATCTGATCGGCTTGAGAGAAATCAAATGTGTTCAGACCTTTCTGTGTGGCCGCGAACTTAAAGGCGTTTTCTGGCGTCACCACATTGAATTCTCTCGCCACGACTTCTTTATATTTGGCATCGTCCGTCACTTGAGGCAGTCCGACAGCCGCACCTATCGTGATTCCTTTTTTCTCGGCGAGCATCCGTAAGCTAGAAGCGCCAAAGGCGGAGGAAGAAACGAGAAGCCCCATTATCCCGAGTAACACCCATCGATCTATTTGCATCTTTCGATGGTATCCCAACGCAAGACGATGGCCCAACGACAAAAGCCAACTCTTTCGAGTTGGCTTTTGTCTAGACCAGGGGCGCCGACCACCGGGTCTGTGAGTAAGCTGTGAAGGATTAGTTTTTTTTAACTAGAGAGCAGGAACAAGTTCTGCCTTCTTATTAAGAGTAGCGAAAACGGGGTAAGAACCGGCTCATTACGGCATAACTACTTGTATTTAAACGATTAAATATAGCTTCTTAGGGGATTAAGAATGCTCTCAGTAACGTCGATACTGACGTATGGGGAAACCGGCGCAGCAACTTACTAAACTACTTAAAGATTCTTCTCAGGGCGACTCTGAGGCCTTAAAAGTCGTGTGGACTGAGGTTTATGACGAGTTGGGTCGTTTGGCCCGACGAGCCATGGCGAAGGAAAACAGTGGTCATACGCTTCAACCAACGGCACTCGTTCACGAAGCCTTCTTAAAAATATTTGATGGTAAGCCCGTAGACTTTCAAAACCGGGGACACTTCTTTGCGATTGCAGCTCAAGCCATGCGCCAAATTACGGTAGATCACGCTAAGGCGAAACGCGCTCAGAAACGCGGTGGCGGTGATTTCAAAATTACTTTCGATGACAACCTTCACGGGGAAGCGGGTCGGGGCCAAGAATTAGATGTTTTGGTTCTCGATCAAGCGCTCGATCGTTTGGGGAAGATGGATCCGCGATTGGTGAAAGTCGTAGAACTTCGCTATTTCGGTGGCCTTAGTCTTGAAGAAACGGCGGAGGCTTTGAACGTTTCACTGGCAACGGTGAAACGGGATTGGGCTTCTGCCAAACTATGGTTATATCGTGAGCTCAGCGGCGAAAAAGACGCTAAGTAGCCCACAGTGGCAACTCTTGAGCCAGCTGTTTGAAGAGGGCTCGCTTCTATCCGGTGCGGACCGGGAAAATTTTCTTGCCCAGCAAGACATCAATCATCCTGAAATAGCCCCAGAGCTTCGACGGTTGCTGGGCTCGACAGACACCCTGGACGATTTTTTAGTTCCTAACCAAACGCGACGCCTGGCTCAAATTTACGATGAAGTACAAGCTTCGGACGATTTAGGCTCCGGAACTCAAATCGGAGAATTCTTAATCTCGGAAGTTTTGGGCAAAGGCGCTTTTGCGACGGTCTATCTTGCCACCGAGATCAACTTAGGCCGGGAAGTCGCTCTGAAGGTCTCGACGGGCTCAACCGAGGAGGCAAAAACCATTGCCGCCTTAGATCATCGCTCCATTGTTCAAGTCTACTCAGAACACGTTGATGAGAAAAGCCGGTTACGGCTTATCTGCATGCAGTATGTTCGCGGGGCTAGCTTAGACGCCGTTCTGCTTAGCTTGGATGCTCATCACGAAACTGCTTTAAATGGCGAGACGCTTCTTAAAGCGCTAGATTCTCTTTCGCCTTCCACAATTGCTTTAAACATTGAAGAGATCAAGCTAAGAGAAAGACTTTCAGAGTTAGATGAGATCGAGACGATCCTCGCGTTGGGAATCCAAATGTGTGAGGCGCTCTCGTACGCTCATAGTCGCCACGTACTTCATTTGGACATGAAGCCGGGAAACATTTTATTTAATCACTGCGGCACTCCAATGCTCAGTGACTTCAATATCGCCATCCGGGGGCTTCAGCGCGATGTGCTTCCTGCAAACTTTGGCGGCACGCCCGAGTATATGTCTCCGGAACAGCGAGGTGTTTTCGAAGCCACTGATAAGACTGCCGCTTTTTCAAAGATTGAAGCTGCGGCGGATATCTATTCTTTGGGTCGCGTCCTTGAAGAACTTTTTTTGCGAGCCCGTCCTTCGAGCCGACCGGACGCCCTAGTTCAAAGTGAACGAAACCTCGCTATCGACTTACAGATTGCCACCGACAAGAATCCTAAACGCCGTTTCGCAGCCGCTGCCGATTTTGCTCGAAGTCTTGAGACGTGCTTAGAGTTACGACTGATTGAGAAACGTTTGGGCAACCGAGGAAATTTGGCGCGATTTAGCCAAAGGCACCCGCTTCTCGTTCTTACGCTAATGGGAGCGGTTCCTCAGGTATTTGCGGCGCTCATTGGATTTTCCTACAACTCGATTCAGATTTTTAACCATTTAACACCGTCCCAGCGAGTTACTTTTCTAAAGACAAATGCGATCTATACGCCGTTAAGCTACGGGTTGGTCTCTTTGCTTTGGCTATCGGCGGTCCTTCGGCTCTACCCCTTTCTTCGAAGGCCCGAACGGTATCGTTCGCATTTAAATCGAATCGATTCGCTTAAACGCCAAGTCCTTAGACTCCCCTTGTGGGGAATGTTTTGTTCTGCCGTGGGTTGGCTCCCCGGTGCTGTACTTTATCCATGGGTGATTCAATCGCAGGCGGGAGCACTTGGCGGAAAAGTTATTTTTCACTTTGTCGTATCTTTCTGCCTCTCTTGGTTGATCGGTCTTTCGTATTCTTATCTCTTTCACCAATACATTGTGCTTCGAGATCTCTATCCCCGGTTTTGGATAGGAAGCTCCGACGATCGTAGGTTTAGAAGTGCCTCGCTAGTTCAGGCGACGTCATTGACGCGTCTTTGCCTTTCGCTTTGCATCTTAGTTCCCTTAGGCGGGGCTTTGCTGGTGCTGCAAGCCGGGCAGGTGGCTCCTGTGGAAAGCTTTGCCGCGTTCAAACGATTGGTTTCGGTTCTTATTTTCATGGGAATCTCAGGGGTCCTCTTTTCCGCAGCCGTAGGGCCGCTCCTGGTGCGGTGCCTTGGTTGCTTTCGTACCGACGATTCGAAATCGGTTAACTCGCCCACCCATTAGAACAGGAATCACTCTATCTCCTACTTTCTTACTCCTCCTCGTTTACCCTTCCCCTTTAACCTGTCCCTCGTTTATCATTGAGAGTGTTGAATCCTTCACCCCATAGCCGCTTCCTTTTTACTCTTGTCACGGTATGTCAGTTTGCGTGTGTGTCTAGCTTCGCTGCGCAAACGGTTCCCATTACCGTTCACCTCTCTCCGTTTCAAGAACATCTCAATCTTTCGGGTACCATTCAGCCCTTTGAGTCGGTCGAGGTAAACTCGAAGTGGGGAGGATTAGTTAAAAAGATTCCGGTCACCGTAGGAAGTACGGTAAAAAAGGGCGATCTCTTAGCGGAAGTGGAAGTGACCTATTTGAAAGCGGGAGCGCAATTTTTTGAAAGCCGCATCGATTTTCTCAAATCCCAATTAGACCAGGCTATTACTGACGAAAAATTGGTGAAATCTCAACAGCAGCGGACTCGTCACCTTGCTTCTCAGCAGATCGTCTCGAAAGTAGAGGAAGAGAAGGGGAACATGCGGTTTCTGGAGATGGGAGTAGCCCGATTAAGAGCTGAAAAAGATTTGAATGATACTAAGCGAGCGCTGGCAAGCCTCGAAGAAAAACTTCGTGGGGCAAACTACTATGCACCTATGGACGGAGTGGTTACTGAATTGGTAGTTGATCCCAAACAATTGATGGGCTCTTTTAACCTACTCGGCAACCAGAC
>JBBQIT010000344.1:0-5163 GCA_038325205.1 Bdellovibrionota bacterium | reverse complement strand
CCTAAGACCACTTGTCCCTTCTTCGAAGCCCACTCCCCTTCAGTAAAAGACATCGAATCTTCGGGCACAGGCCGTTTTAGAAAACCTTCGTCGGTTCCTATCACTCGATAATCATCGTATTTCGCGAAATAAAGGATGGGAATTACCGACTTCAAATAACTGGGATTGTCTTTGAACCCGTCAGCAAACTGAACCGCCGACTTGGCCTTAAGCGATTGATACAACACTTCGGGAATGACTCCGGGAAAATCACCTTCGAGATGAAGAGCCCCGAGCAATATCTCAATCCCGCCCGCTTTGGCCCCCACAACCGCGTTCCCGCCATGCGCGAGACTAGAAAAACGCGCCCCCGAAACTTCGTAGAGTCTTAATAAGATTCCAGCGCATGCCACAGAAAGCGCGATCGAGAACAGAGCCACTGCAGTGGAAAGTCTATGGCGTACGAGATTGAGCACCGCTAGTCGAATTGAACTCATGCGTTCACCATCTCTTCGAAGGAAATTACTTCTTTGAAATGACTTCTTAATCGATTGTCGTGGCTAACCACAATGGTCGTAGGATTTCCCGGTAGCGAAAGCAGTGCTGATGCTACTGCATTAGCGTTGGCTTCATCCAACCCAGAAGTAGGTTCGTCAGCCAACACGATCGAGGGAGCCGCAACTAAAACACGAGCGACAGCCACTCGCTGCTGTTCTCCTAAACTAAGTTCCGCTGCCATCTGATTTTCAAAAGCGTCCATCCCCAATTGCGCTAAAGCGTTCCGAGATTTTTCCTTCTTTTGGGTCGATTTCCCGAGTGAAAGAGAGACATTTTCGAGAGCCGTTAGATGGGGCAAAAGATTCAAATTTTGGAAAACTATGCCAAACTTTTGGCGTCTGAGACGACACCTTGCTTCGTCCGAGAGGAAACTCAAATTTTGATCTTCAACGAATACATAGCCTTCCGAGGGGAGAAACAAACCTGCTATCAAATGCAAAAGCGTCGTTTTCCCGCTTCCACTCGGACCGTGAATCAAAAGCTTAGCTCCCGAGGAGATCTCTCGAGGGTGAAGACGAAATAAAAGGCGGTGAGATCCAGGTAGATAGACGCTCAACGCGCCCAATCGAACGTTCATTCGTCAAATTTTCGACGCCTAAGTGACCACGGTCAAGCCTCGAATTCTCTCAAGTTTTAGTAAGTGAAAACTCACATTAACAACTGATCTCAGGATCCGCGCCCAAAGCCCTTCTCCAAGGGTTTTAATGCCAAACTTAGAGAGTCAAATAACCCCTGTGTTGCTTTCAAAAAACCCCTAGTTGAAAAATTAAAGGAGAGATCATGAAGCAGTTAAAGCTCTGTCTCGTCGCGAGCCTCTTTTCCGCGATGAGTTTTGCGGTTACCCCGTTCTCACTTCCGTGGATGAACAATACGACGGGAGCCTCAACCAACTACTCAAGTACCGATCACCCAAATACGGTGTTTGTGGTAGAAGCCTATTTCTTAAATTGCCCTTATTGCAACGACAACGCTCCGAACGTTGACGACCTCTCGTCGAAGTACGCTTCTGAACCTCGCGTTCAAGTTCTTGACGTAGGTGTAGATCGTTCGGCCAGTCAATATGCTACGTGGATTCAACGTCACAACCCCAATCACCCTGTGCTGATGGATGCCAAGCGCGCCCTCATCGGGCAATTGGGCACTTCGGGATATCCTTCGACCTACGTGATTGACTGCCACTACAACGTAGTGAAATCGACGTCGGGCCTGTGGGGATCTTCCACGGAAAATTCGCTGATGAAAGCTATTGATAATGCTTTAGCTACTGATTGCAGCACCGATACTTTTGAAGACTAATAGAATGGCGGGGCTCGAACTTCGAGCCCCGCTATTTTTTTTATGCTAAAGTTTGCGGATGAAGTCTGCGCGCGTCGTTGAAACCTTTATCTCAAGAAAACCGGCCAAAGGTAGTCGCTGGGTCGGAGTCTTAAGTGTAGCCCTCTGCCTCGCTGTTTCAGCGCTTTGCTGGGAGCCCAACTCAAACTTGGGCGATAGGCTTTCTGCCCTCCCCGATAGGATCTTCAGAAATCACGAATATTGGCGCGCTTTCACTTCCATGGCAGTTCATGCCGATGCCGAACATCTCATTTCCAACTCTTTGCCGTTGGCTTTGCTCTCCAGCCTAATTTTTGGCTACTACGGGTTTTGGATCTATCCTTTTTCCCTTTGCCTTGCAGGCGCCTTGGTCATGGGGATTTCAGCTGCCACTTATCCGCCCGGAGTTTACTTGATGGGCGCTTCCGGCCTTGTCTATCTGATGGCAGGTTTCTGGTTAATGCTCTTTCTTTTCATCGATACAAGACATTCTCTAGGTCAGCGCCTTTTCCGTGCTGCTGGCTTTAGTCTTATATTTCTAGTGCCCACCTCTTACAAAGCAGGCGTTAGCTATCGCACCCACGGAATTGGTTTTGCCGTGGGATTAGTTTTTGGCGGTATCTACTATTTGGTCAAGAAAGATTACCTAAAAAGCTTTGAAAGATATGCTCCCCAAGAAGTGGAAGGTGTTTTCGAAAGTGACGATGATCTTCCTCCGCCTCAATGGATGAATTAAGAGAAGAGTCTGGCCACCATAAACGCAGTCGCCGCCGCGAGGCTTCCTACCATCAGGGTTTGCAAAGCGCTTCGCATCGGACGCCGTACCGTAAACATTCCTTTCACATACCCAAAGAGGAATAGGGCAGCGACCGTCACTACAATAGACGCGATCAAAGCCTGAGGAATATTGTGTATAAAGAAATACGGCGATAAAGGAACAAAGCCACCAGCGATGTAGGATAGTGCGATCGTGAAAGCGCTATTTCGCGCACGCGTTGGGTTGGGCATTTCGATACCCAATTCAAACTTCATCATGAAATCGACCCATCGCTTTCGATCCGATCGAATCGCCGTGACGACTTTGTCCACCATGTCTTCTTTCAAACCGTACGAACGAAAGATCTCGGCTACCTCTTCTGCTTCAACTTCCGGGATTTCGATCGTCTCGCGCTCTTCTCGGTCGCGCTCGGACTGAAAGTGTTCCGCATCCGTTCTCGCCGCAAGGTATCCGCCCAACCCCATGGCAATCGCACCGGCTGCTATCTCGGCGATCCCCGCAGTAATAATAATATGCGGGTTATCGACGGCTCCGGAAAGTCCCGCCGCAAGGGCGAAAGGAACGGTGAGTCCGTCCGACATTCCAATGACGATGTCGCGGACAGTATGAGACGCGTTAAAGTGTTTTTCAACGTGATGGCTGTGAGACATTAAGTGTATTTACGCAGATCTAATCACGTTTTGCAAAAAATGGAATTCATGCCATTATATCGACTAGCTTTTTAGCGAGGAGATTACCTATATGGTGGGATTTGACCTTACCGATGACCAAAAGGCGATTCAAGAAGCAGCTCGTACTTTCACCCGCAAGGAAATCATCCCGATAGCGGCCGAATTAGACCGCACGATGGAATATCCTCACGAAGCGGTAAAAAAAGCACACGCGGCCGGGCTCCTGAACCCCTCCATTCCTTCTTCAGCAGGAGGCCTCGGCCTATCCGTTTTTGAACAATGTTTGCTCAGCGAAGAATTTGGGTATGGATGCACAGGCATCGGCACTGCGTTTACGGCCAACGACCTAGCGCTCGCTCCCCTCCTTGTAGCAGGAACGCCAGAACAGATTAAAGAGTTTGCCACCCCCATGACCGAAGCGCCGCTCATGGCCGCTTACTGTGTCACCGAGCCGGGCGCTGGTAGCGACGTTGCTGGCATCCGTACGACAGCAAAGCTTGAAGGCGATAACTACGTGGTGAATGGATCCAAGATGTGGATCACTAACGCTTCTGTCGCCAATTGGTATTTCGTCCTAGCCATCACCACTCCTGGGATAGGTCCGAAAGGAATGTCGGGCTTTCTAATGCCTGCCAAACTTCCGGGAATTTCTCCTGGAAAGAAGGAAGTTAATCTCGGACAACGCTGCTCAGATACCCGTGGAGTCTCTTTTGAGAACGTGATATTGCCCAAAAAGTATCTGCTGGGCAAAGAGGGCGAAGGCTTCAAGATCGCTATGGCCGCTTTCGATCACACTCGTCCCTTAGTGGCTGCGGGTGCGGTTGGCTTAGGACGTCGTGCGTTAGAAGAGTCGGCCAAATACGCGATGGAACGAAAAGCGTTTGGAAAGCCTATCGCCGAACATCAAGCGATCACTTTCATGATCGCTGATATGGCCAAAGACGTAGAGGCGGGGAGGCTTCTCATGTACAAATCGGCGTGTGAAATGGACGCGGGCCGCAAGAACACCAAGTACGCTTCCTTTGCGAAATGCTTTGCGGGTGATACGGCGGTTAAAGTAGCGGCGGACGCTATCCAAGTCTTTGGCGGTTACGGGTTCAATACGGAATACCCCGTAGAAAAACTTTATCGCGATTCCAAAATTTTCCAAATCTACGAAGGCACGTCGCAAATTCAGCGCATGATTATCTCGCGTCATGTGTTCCAAGAGCTGGCCTAATTCTCGGGAATTCGGATGATTTTCGGCAGGCTTGATTAAGAAGGCCTCCTCGTCATAATAGCCGCATGGAATTCATGTTCCGGCAGCACCCTCGTGGTGCCGGATGGGCTCATGATCAGGAAATAGACCTTTTTAGGTCTCCTTTACCTTCGCGAGCACCTGCAACGTGAGTTCAAACCCATCAAGTCTCCCGTCGACCCGCTCATGGCGTTCTGAAAGCGCCTTAATGCCGTCCAAAACTATTCGGTTCTCGCTTCGCTGCTCTTCCATCAACGTTTGCGTCCGGTGGACGATTGCGATGACTTGCTCGAACTTACTCTCCATCTTGTGCTCAAGAGACTTAATGTCCGATTTCAATTCAGCTCTAACTTCTTTTACAAGCCCCACTGACGCAGGCAGGTCATCATGTCCAGTTAGGGAGGATACTTTTACTGCCGATTTTTTTAACACTTTCTTCTTTGGCATAGCAAACCTTCCAGATGGCTAGATACTGCCGATGGCCCTTCTGTTTTGCAATAGGAACAAGGGAGCATCGATAAGGTAGGTGCATAGAGAACATGGGAGGACAAGACTGTACTAACGCGGGTCTTCACTCTGTTAAATTAGGCAGCCAGTAACTGCTCGAATTCCTTCACTTCATAATC
>JBBQIT010000343.1:0-5167 GCA_038325205.1 Bdellovibrionota bacterium | reverse complement strand
CCAGCTTGACTGGCAAATTTCCCAAGCCGACATCGGTGCGAATAAATTCAAATGCCCGCATGGTTAAGAAGGTGGCCAGCGCGTGACAAACGGGAGTACGGCCTCGAAGCGCCAACCCTGCTGCCATTCCCACCAAAGTCTGTTCGGTGATGCCAGGATCAATAAAACGTTCTTTCAAAGCCTGAGGCATCGAGCGCACCGGAGCGCGATTTTCTGCCGTCATGACGATGATGTTTTCGTTGGCGAGAGCTAATTCTTTTAATTTTGATTCGTAGTCCATGTTGTATTTACCTTACGACAAGCGTTTCAGATCCGAGTTCCGCCTTCACTCCGCTCTTTAACTCTTCTAAGAGCGACTGGACCTCTTCTGCTTTAAAATTACAAAACCATCGGTCAGCGCGGGCTTCGATGCTCGGCAAGCCTTTGCCACGTACTGTTTTGGCGATGAGCACTGCGGGACCGTTCTCGGCCGGATAAAGTTGTCTGAGCGCTTGGTCCATCGCTAAGAAATCGTGTCCGTCGACCGTTTTCACGGAAGCGCCGAACGCCGCAAACTTGGCATCCAGTGGTTCCAGAGGAATCAAGTCTTCGGTCGCGACATTCGCTTGGAACTGATTGCGATCTACTACGATCAGTAAATTATTTAGGTTATACGCTTTGGCGACGAGTAGGGCTTCCCAGTTGGAGCCTTCGTTGAGTTCGCCGTCTCCTAAGATCACAACGACTTTGTTGTTCTTCTTTCTCAACTTACAGTCCATCGCCACACCCATGGCGACAGAGAGCAAGTGCCCAAGAGATCCGGAATGAAACTCGATTCCGCCAATTTTGCGATTCGGATGCCAGTAGATCGAATCATTGGTGGTTAAATGATTTTTGAGTCTGTCTTTTTCAAGCCAGCCAATTTCAGCAAAGGTTCCGTAAAGGGCAGGGACATCGTGTCCCTTCGACAAAAAGAAGAAGTCGCGATCTGGCGAATCCCACGCGGGTACGTTTAAAAATTTGGTATAGAGCTGGACAATGACATCCACCGCGGAGAGCGAGGCGCCGATAAAGCAGCCTCCGTCGGTCGCCATCTTAATGATGGTCTCGCGCACTCGGTAAGCCATTTGTTTGAGCTCTAGTTCAGTTAATCCCTGCTGTGGTGTTAGTGGCTGCATGTCTTTGTCCCCGCATCCATAGTCTTAAGTTCATGTCGGTGGCGCTGAAACCAGGCGTCGCCTAAGTACTTTTGATTAATAGATCTAATCTCTGGCCGATTCTCCAACAACTCTACGATATTCTCCACCGTAAAAAGAGGCTTTGTCGGACTAAGCGCGTTGTAAATAGCACTTATCAATTCATAATCTTCGCGGTAATCCAGCGTCCACCGGAAGTCTTGGGAGAGATCGATCCCTTTTTCCCAAAGGACATTTCCGATGCGAAATTTTTCGGGGTTGTCCCAGAAATAAGGCGTCGTGTGTTCCCGTTCAATGGGTTTTTTGGCCTCTTTCCAGGCTCGTTCCAAAGCGTCTATTTGCATCACTTCCACATCATTGCCGTCGGGATAGCTTTGGGGGTGCAAGTTGCTGAAGTAGTCGTAGCTGTGACCCGAGTCTCGGGCGTCCAAAAAGTGCTTGAGGACCCTATCTATGATTGCCGGATCGATCAAGGGACAATCGGATGGGATCTTAACGACCGCATCGAAGTTGGCTCCAAAATGGCGCCAGGCCTGATAATGCCTATCCAAGAGGTCTAAAGTCTCGCCCCGATAGGTGTCGACGCCCATCTTTTTGCCGTCTTCTACGCACGGATCGTCTTTGGCCTCTCGGGTAGTAATGAGCGCGACCGTTCCCGCAAGTTTAGAAGCCATCACGCGTTCTAACATCTTGCTTTGGATGGTCCCATCGCCCAAAGGCATAAGGACTTTTCCGGGGAGTCGGGAGGAGCCCGTTCTCGTTTGAATCAGAGTTAAGATCTTAGTTGGCATGTTGTTCACCGAGTAATTCCCGGCAAACTCCGGCGATGTTAATGGCGGAGGTTCCGCCATTTTGCATCGGCAACAGCTCTTTTAATTCTTCCATATCAAAGTAAGAGTGAACCTCTTTACCGAGCGCCATCCCTACGTAAACTACGGACGAAAACTGAGTGATGAGCACATCGCAGTTAGCGATCATGTGGTAGGTGTTTCCTTTTTGGAAAACAAAAGAGCCGGGAGCGTAACGCTCGATTTCAGCTGCACTCCGTTCAAAGCTTTCGTTCGGGTGAAGCTTAAAGATCATTTGCTTCCCCTTCGCGATCTCTTTAGCTCTTAAAATAAATTTCTTTCGGTTGTCCCACTTAAAGTTTTCACGAGTGTCGGTCGTGGCAACGAGAACAAAATTCTTATGGGGAAAGTCGTTATTGAGATACTCGGCGGCGTTGTCGAAATTAGGAATGCCCGTAACAATCAGTTTCTCGGGCTTTACCCCTTTTTTCTCAAAATGTTTTCGATAGCCTTCGGAAGCTACACAAAAGCGAGTGTAAGCATCCGAGAGCCCTGTCGTTGAAGTGCTGGCTAACCAGCGCGGGACGCCCACTTTATGGGTATGGCGTACGATATGGAACATCACGTTTTCAGGATCGGTCATGCCTTCTTGGACTAAAACTAAAGGCTGTTTGGTTACCGTCTTAGGGACAATGAGGTCGGTACAGGTGAGCACAAGGTCGTAGTTGCCTTGAGAACCGGCGTAATCGACTTCGAGCTTTTGCTCGGCGAAATAGGCCTCGGTACCACGGCGGTTTTGTCCGCCCACAATCGTCCAATCCAACCAGCCCAGCTTCTGGAAGCCTTTGTAGACTCCATCGCAGAAAAAGGGCGTGAAGAAGTGGTCGTAATCCGGGAGGTACTTGGATATTTTGTGCATCATCGTCGTTTGGTTCATAGAACCGCAGACGAATAAGACCTTCTTTCGAGCCATGACCGGGATGTTCTAACCTGTCCCGAAGCAGTTGAAAACACAACTTTTTGTCCTTAATAACGCAGCGCAGCAACATGGGAGTCACAGGTGGAAAGTGTTAAGCTAAGTGCATGAAAAAAGGGAACACAATGGCGCGAGGCGTTCGAATTCTCAACCGCGACCGTAGCTTTAATATTGAAGCACCCGGAAAGATTGTACCTGCCGACCTCTACCATTCGCTCTTGGCCACGACTTGGCCGAGATTCTTAGGGTGGTTGACCATCCTCTACTTAGGAATCAATGGGCTGTTTGCTCTAGGGTTCTATGTCGGAGGGCCACGTGCTTTAGATGGAATTCCGGCGGATGCCCCTCATCGTTTAAGAGACTGTTTTTTCTTTAGCGTTCAAACCATGGCGACCATCGGTTATGGAAAGATTAGCCCCGTTACGCTATGGGCCCACTGCTTAGTTACCCTAGAGGCTTTGATCGGATTATTAGGGATAGCGGTCGCGAGTGGACTTTTCTTCGCCCGATTTTCAAGACCAACTGCGCGTGTGGCTTTTAGTAAGGTCGCTTTACTGACCCCGCATGAAGGGCAGCCAGCACTTATCCTTCGAATGGCGAATCAACGCTCCAATCAGATTGTGGAAGCACAAATTTCTCTGACGCTGCTTCGAACCGAAGTGAATGTGGAGGGAATTAGTTATCGAAAGCTCCACGATCTAAAACTAACGAGAAGTCGAACCCCCACGTTTTCTTTATCCTGGACGATCATTCATCCGGTCACTCCCGAAAGTCCCCTCTATCAAGCGACGTTGGAGTCTCTTCGAGAAACGAGAACGGAAATCTTTGTCACGATGACAGGAATTGACGGAACGTTTTCTCAAACGATCCACGACCGGTTTAGCTACGGCCCCGACGATATCGTTTGGAATGGACGTTTCGTGGATGTCTTAGGCCAAACGCCAGACGGCAAGCTAACGATAGCTCTCGATAATCTGGACAAATTTATTCCTGCGGGGAACCCGATCTAGTCCCGTATTTCCCTCTATCGGAGAAAGTCACTGCCTTCGGTGTTTATCTTGTGTGCATAATCAGCGCGCGCGGTAGCCGCGTGAAGTGCGTGTCGAGCTTCCGCCGTTTTTTCTTTGGTGACGTGAACTTCCTGGGCGCTAACCGCTTGTCCTTTGGCTTGAAGCGCCTTATTCCGAATTAATTCCTTGCTCCAAAAATCATAGTTTTTCTGGGCGACGGACTTTTCAAGCATTCCCGCTTCTTCGCGAACTTTCCATAAGTCGGTATAGTATCCAGTCAACTTCTCAAGGTCCTCAGCTCCTGCATTCATAAAGCGAGCTTGATGTTGGCGAGCTATCGCTTCTAGAATGTCTCCTACTTTAACTTTCGCAGTAGCCAGCTTAAGAGCGTCTTCGGCAATCCCTAAATCACGCGTCTCCTCATCTAGCTCTTCTTGAGAAACGGCTCCCTTGTTTCGTAAGTCGCTGGCTCGTTCAAATTCCTTTTGATGGAAGACTAGTTGAATCTTAGCGTCTTGAAAAAGTTGCTTAAGCGTAGAGTGGTTTTCGATGATCTCAAGGGCTTGATTGCCAAAAAGCAGCGAATCCGACGTCTGTTTGGCGATGGCCATTGAGGTTAGGATGGGAACGAGGAGAAAAAATCGAGCGTGCATAGGACCTCCGTTTGGACCGGTATAACACATCCTTTTGTGAGAGCTAGAAATAGTCAGGGGCGAGGACTAGGTTCGCTAGGCAGGTCTACTATCAAATAATAAAAGGTCGGTGGACCTTGTTGACCAAAGCCCACTGACCCAAACTAGCGAATTCAAAACTATCTCTGAATGACGTTAAGCGTTTCCATGATCATTACTTTGGTATGATGCTCGCGTTCGGTCGCGCGCTGCCGCAAATAATCCTGATGGGCGTTGTCGGCGAGGAGTTCGAGCCTTTGTCTCGTCTTTATTTGTTGGGCTACAATTTCTTCATGCCTTTTGGTCGAAATACATTCACCCATCGACTCATACTCTTTCCAAGCGTCATCGAGCTGGCATTGTTGTTTTATCGTTAACTTAGGTTGAATTTGTTTCGGATACAAAATGGAATTCTCTTCCATGGAAAAGGCAGCCTGAGATGTCATCAACGCTACAACGATAAGTAAAAAGGTTTTCATTGCGACGGAGTATAGCGAAGTAAAACAATACTTTCACCAGGCAAGAATTGTCACTTCGCCGGTAGAGT
>JBBQIT010000342.1:0-5180 GCA_038325205.1 Bdellovibrionota bacterium | reverse complement strand
GTAGGCGGATCTAAAGAGGCCTACGCCGCTTGTGAACCCTTCTTCAAAACGCTTGCGGCAGCGGAGGCGTACCAGCACGTAGGCCCTTCGGGCAGCGGTCACTATGTAAAGATGGTTCACAACGCAATCGAGTACGGCATGCTGCAAGTCTTAGGTGAAGGGTTTTGGTTGCTAAAGGCTAGCGACCACGCACTAGATCTAAAAAACATCGCTCACCTTTGGAATCAAGGAAGTGTGGTGCGAAGTTGGTTGCTCGAACTTACCGAAAAAGCTCTCGCTGATAAAAACTTTCCGCACGTTGCGGACGTCATCGGAGGAGGAGAGACGGGGACTTGGGCGGTAAAGGAAGCTTTGGATCGAAAAATTCCCGCGCCTTTGATTAGTATGGCTGTCATGGAGCGTTTTGAATCTAGCCAAGAAGAAAACTTTGGGCATAAGTTGATAGCTAGTCTTCGGCATCAGTTTGGCGGCCACGAGGTAAAAGAAAAATGATCCACGATATTTCAGTTCCGCTTCAGGAAGGCTGCATCACTTTTCCGGGAGATCCCGCGTTTCATCGGGAGTGGGCCAAGTCGATTGCCAAAGGCGATCGTACCAACCTGAGCCAGCTAAATTTTGGCGCTCACACGGGAACTCACATTGATGCTCCTTTGCACATGCTTCCGGAGGGGAGCGATGTGACCGCTTACCCCAACGATGCCTTTGTCGGTCCGGCCAAGATCATCACTATCACCGATCCCACATCGGTCACCGTAAGTGAATTACGATCGAAGTCCATAGGCGGCGTCAAACGAGTCCTCTTTAAAACAAGAAACTCCCAGTTGTGGGCTAAAAAGGAGTTCTCAAAAGACTTCGTCTACTTGGAGCCCTCGGCGGCGCAATTTCTGGGCGAGTTAGGCGTCACTTTGGTGGGATTCGACTATTTGAGCATCGAGAAATTTGGAAGCCCTGGATTTCCCGCTCATCTCTCTTTGATGTATCGAAACATAGTGATCTTAGAAGGACTTAATTTGTCTCAGGTTCATGAAGACGACTACATTCTTTTCTGTGGAGCGCTCCGATTGACCGGAGCTGAGGGTTCACCCGCTCGCGCGATGCTCGCTGACGCGGATAGTTTCAAAGACTGGAAGCTACGAAGCTAAAGACACGGTATCAAGCCAAAATTTTTCTATTTGCCCCATCACATTTTCAAACTCTGAAAGATCGTTGGGCTTAACGATGTAGCAGTTGGCGCCCAACGAATAAGATCGAATAATATCTTCATCTATCGATGAGGAACTAAAAACAATAACGGGAATGTGTTTCATCTTTTCCGACTCTTTAAGATCTTTCAGAACATCTCGCCCGTCCTTTCCAGGGATATTTAGATCTAGTAATACCAGATCAAAATCGATCTTGCCGTTCGGTTTGAATAACCTCTTTAGCGCTTCTTCGCCATCCTGTACAAAGGTGAGATGAACTCTTTTCGTTCGAGAATCAAAGTAGGAGCGGATGAGGGCTTGATCGCCCAGATTATCCTCAACGGATAGAATATTAACTTTTGTGAATCGCTCACTCATAGTCGAAAATCCTATTTTTTTATACTCCCCTCCTCTCCCCAAAGATATTGATTCCTCCAGATGAGCAGACTTAACGCGATCTGTTAGATGGGGTCCAGGAAGCCTTAACTCTAGCTCGGGTTTTTGCCGAAAAGGTACCTACGGAGGCAGGATGGGTTTTCTTTCCAAAGACAAAGAGGAACGTAGTGAAAACACTACGACTTTCTTAGGACAATATCGTCCAGATGCTAACCCGCCTCAGCCGAAAAAGCGTCGACCCGTTCGGGTTCTCCTTAGCGACCTCAGTGGAACCAGAAAGCTCGCCAAGAAAAATCACCTCAACATACTGGCGTCGAGCGTGTCGTTCTTCTGCATCTTTTCATTATGCCCGTTCTTAATCATTTGTTTTATCGTTAGCCAAAAGCTATTAGCGCACGCTGGAGTCAAAGACGCTGCTTCTAACATGAATGTTTTCTTTGGCGCCCTCTTCCCCAATTTAGACCCTGCATTCGCACAGAATTTAAACGACGTGCTTCACGCGAACGCTTTAAGTAATGCCTTGAGCATCGGGCTTTTATGTTGGTCTACTTACGAGCTTTTTGTTTGCCTCCACACCGTCTTCGCTAAACTATCGACGCGTGGAGGCGTTCGGAACTTTTTCCTCTCCAATTTCATGGCTGTGCTTTGTTTCTTAGTCGTTTCTGGAGCCTGCACGCTTTTTCTATTGCTCTCCACGACGAACGCAGAAGCTTTGCAAGCTTTGGTGGGAATCTATATCAATGGCATGAGCGTGAGGATGGTTCGGTATCTGGCGTATGTCATCGCCTTAGGCGGAGTTATCGCGAGTATCACAGCGATCTACAAAATTATGCCGGTTCAAAAGATTAAGCTGAGGAATGCATTCCGAGCTAGCCTACTCTTTGTAACTATTTTTCTCGCCGGTCGGGTGACTTACCAATTGTACGTAGGATTTTTCAAATTCATGAACGAGAACGTCTACGGCGCTCTTCTTCATTTCTTAGTCGTACTCATCTGGATATACTTTCTCTCCAGCGCATTCCTCTTCTCCGCTCAGTACGCAATCTACTTAGAAGACAAAAACCAAAAATAACCAGGCTTCCGGTCTTCGCTGGTAGCTACGCCCCGGCAAGCCTTCCAAAAGGTGTGTGGATACTTTTTATACTAATTTTTAAAGGTATCCAGGGTCTTCTCTAAGATTTAACGCAACACCTAGCTTTTTTGGTCCAGACCGAAAACACGCCTCTTGCCCGCCCCAAACCCAGACATTCGCCAACGATAAAAAAAAACAAACGTTCTATAGCGCATTCACGGAACGGGCACCTTTCAATGCACGGCCGAGTTAGCACAACACGAATCACACTAGTGGCGTTTTTTCATGCAAAGCTTATGGCCTAGCACCAAACGTCGGAAGCTCGGCGCCCCCATGAGCGAAGCGACAGCACCATCTCCCCGCTCCGAATCCTATATTTTTTCTGTCCAGACAGAGAAAATAAAAAAAATAATGCTATATCATCGATAGATTACATTCTCTCCTCAAAAGCAGGTCGCCCATGGAGGACTAAGCACCACCGACAATCTCATCACGCTTTGCTCTACTCATCACAAGTTTCAGCATTCAAATTACTTCTTGAGGTTACCAGTGAAGAACCAATCCTTGGGGGTTAGAACAACTTACGAGAAGAGTGAAACTGTTGCGTTAAAAACTTGAATCTGCCCAGAGACCTTCTTTGCAAAAAGTATCCACACACTTTTTTAAAGGGGCTTGCCTCGGCGTAGCTGAAAGCGGAGACGGGTTACCAGGAGATGGCTTTGCCGTCGCGGAAGAAGCCGCCGGAGGGTCCGCCTTCGGGTAACGTTGCGGCCCAGACAATGCTAAAGGCGCCTTGCTCTAAGGAGCGAGGAGCTGCGGCTCCGCCCATGTCGGTTTTTACCCAGCCGGGACAGACAGAGTTCACGAGAATATTGGAACCGTGAGTTTCAGAGGAAAAAAGTTTTGTAACCGCGTTTAATGCCGTCTTGGAAATACGGTAAGCTCCGTGCCCTCCGCCATCCATCTCAGTAAGCTGACCCAGCCCACTCGAGACATTTACTACACGCCCATATCCGTTCTTCTTCATGATTGGAATTAATTGCTGGCACATCAGGTAGGGGCCGACCGTGTTGGTAGTAAGGGCAGCATGCAAATTTTCTACTGTCGTTTCAAACGCACTTCCGCGTTCGGGAAAAATACCTGCGTTGTTGATCAAAACGTCTAATCGACCAAATTCACTTTTAACGTAGGCCGCGACATCCAGAACGCTTTTAGGGTGACTTACATCTAGCGGACGAAACCTCGCTCCGATTTTCTTCGCCGCTTCCAAGCCTTCAGATTCGGAACGCGCCGTCAGGACGACTTCGTAACCTTTCGCGATAAGGGATTCACAGCTAGCGAGTCCCAAGCCACGATTTCCACCAGTAACTAAAGCCACTTTTCTTTCAGACATAGTAAGACCTTTCGCAAACGGGGTTTCGTTCTGCGATTTAGTTTACTCGGAATGGCTGGGCAATGAAGCTAAAAAAAGGGAACTATTTGGTGAGCGACGGATCGGCAGCCGCGGCTGGTTCGGCCTTGGTCGATTCTGATTCATGCGCTGCGGCTGGTGTTTTTCCACCAGGTCCGACTAGCTTGCCTTCAGTGACCCCCACTTGAGGTGAAACGACATTGGGCGTGCTTTCCGCATGGTATAGAACCGGGTTGTTAGGGAGGGCGTAGGTCTGGGCTGGTACCCCTTGATTCACATCACAAGGGCCTGAGCCATATTCCGCTACTGCGGTGACGCCTAGAGCGAAAGAGACACACGACAACCAAAAAAAGAGCGACCTCATCGTCTTACATCCTCACAAAAGAGAAAGAGATACCTACGACTACAGTGCAATGGCAGTGCCGAATTAAAGTGGGAGTTCTAAAGCTAACAAGCTTAAGGACACTCGACGAATACGCCGAACGAGTTGACGCTCAAGATGACAATCTTCGGCTAACCGGCGTTTTTTTCAAGAATATAAACGTTACGCTTCAGGCTAGCCACTGAAGCGAGTCTAGGAATCTCTATCCCGGGCGGGTTGGTTTCCATCCGTTTGATCGTGAAGTGATCTTCGTAGAGCTCACGAACTTCCTGGTCGGGAACGCTAAAAGGGGGCCCTTCCATCTCTGACTGGTCGTACTCGTACACAATAAGCAGGTACTTTCCTCCCCTTTTGAGGGATTGGGCGATCACTTTCGCGTAATCTTTTCTCATCGCGGCGGGAAGCGCCACTAACGAAGCCCTATCGTAAATGAAATCGTAGGTATCCTTCCCGTGCAACTTAAAGAAGTCCCCACAACTGATGGTCATATTTTCGTAGAGGTAATGGGTGAAATCAGAGTCCTGACTCTTTTTATGCGGAGCTAGTTTATTTTCTTCGAAAAAAGCTTCCACAGCTTGTTCGTGCAGTTCTACGCCATGAACGTCCAGGTGGAGTCCATGAAGCCAAAGCAAATCTTTGGATTTCCCACAGAGCGGGACAAGTACTTTTTGGCCTTCTTTAGGATTAAGCTGGGGAAAATATTCCCTAAGTTTCTCGTTATACGTATTTTGGTGAAAG
>JBBQIT010000341.1:0-5196 GCA_038325205.1 Bdellovibrionota bacterium | reverse complement strand
GGCAAGAAAACAGCTGTATTTCTAGGGTTATGGAGCCGACGAAACCTCCCTTTCACTTATTCTTCGACGGTGCGGCGGCCTTGCCAAGTGTCGCCACTCGGCAAGGCCGCCCAGAAGTTGAGTTGCTTAGGGTTTGAGACCGACTGCCTTTAAGGCGTACTTGCGCGCGTCATCGGCGTACAGGTTCATCCCGTCTCGGCTGATGGCGTTGGAGTAGGCGAGCGTGAAGACCGCCAACATCTCGACTGGAGTTTCTAAGCTCGACAACCGATCGGCCATTCTTCGGGCGTCATCTGCATAAAGGTTGAGACCGCTTCGAGAGACGGAGTACAGATACGCCGCCTTGTAAGCTTCTAAGACTTCGACCGCGTTCTCCTTGTTCACCGCCTGCTCGGCGAAGGCTCGTGCAGCGTCGGCGTACAAATTAAGACCGTTCGTGGAGATCGCCCATTGGTAAGCGTCCTGACGAATTTGAACCACCTGTTTCGCCTTTTCAGCAGCGGAGAGCTTTGGCTTCATCTTTCCGAACGCTTCGTTGTAGGTCTCCTTCAAAATCTCTTTGGTGACCCAGACTAACTTTCCTTCGATAGTTTGGATTTTAACTAAGTCAGGCTTTCCGTCATCCGCGAAAGCGGCGGCCGATAACATCAGGAAACAGAGTGCGAACATCGAAACGGTTTTCATAAGGCTCCTTTATTTTTTTAATACACAGGGGAGTCCCTATTACACGTTCGATGCCAGTCAATTTGAGGCTAAGCGGATAGTCTTCGGCGCGGGGGCTGCCAGATCTGGCAGACAAATTTGGCAGGAATAGAAAAAGGCAGCAAACGCCAAGTCTCTGGGAACCTTGGGCATTTTAATACCCGCTTGACATGTAACCAAAAGGTTACATATACTGTTCGTATGGATGCAGTCTTCAAAGCGCTGGCCGACAAAAGTAGACGAAAGCTTCTGGACTCCCTTTGCGAAAAGAGCGCACAGACGCTGGGCGATCTATGCTCGCATCTAGCCATGAGTCGGCAAGCGGTGATGAAGCATCTGGGAATTTTAGAAAAAGCGAATCTGATCACCATCCGGTGGGATGGTCGAGAAAAACTGCACTACTTAAATCCGGCTCCTATTCAAGAGACCTACGGCCGCTGGATCAGCAAATACGAACAACAACATGCACGGGCATTGGATTCGTTAAAACTAGATCTCGAAGAAAAAAAAGAAAAACCAACAAACAAGAAAAGGTGAGCTTATGAATAAACTAAACTTCACATATGTCAGTTACATCAAAACGACCCCCGATGAATTATGGAAAGCGCTCACAAGCGCAGATTTCACGCGGAAGTATTGGTTTGGAAATAGCGTAGAGACAAATTGGAAGGTCGGCGCCCCCATCGCTTTTGTAGGCGCGGAAGGAAAGACGAATATTTCGGGAACGGTCTTAGTCGTGGAAAAGCCAACGACCTTGTCCTATACGTGGACCGCTCCGACCCCCGAAGGCGAACGCCCTGAAACCCCATCCAAAGTGACGTTTCATCTCGAGCCGAATGGCCACATGATGAAGCTAACGGTCACGCACGATGAATTCCCTGAGGGCTCCAACGTCTTCAAACGAATACAAAACGGATGGCCCATGGTGCTTAGTAGTCTTAAGAGCCTGCTGGAGTCCGGAGATGCTTTGGACGTTACCTCGGCGAAGGCTCCCTGCGAGAAAAAGTAAACTTGCGGTATGCATGGCTTCGCCTCTCTCAGATGCCGGACCTACTACGGTGGGTCCGGCTCTATAAGAGCCTTGGCCGCCGCACAATCCCCCCCTCTTTCATAAGGATTTTAACTCATTAACCGCCGCTATTGTGTCCCGATCGCCGCCATGTTATTTCCTCGGCCCCATGAAAGCTTTTGCCATTTTGACTAAGGTCTTTGTCATATTGTTTAGCGCGGTTGCGATTGCTGAGCCGGACATGGCGGTCATGGAGGCGGTGCGGGCGAAGCTCACTCAGCCAAGCCAACTGAAGAAATATTTCGCTCCAAGAACTCGAACCTCTGAAGAGACTCAACTTGCGATCGTTGCCGCCCTCTTAGCGAGAGCGAAACAAGGGCACCAAGCGAAGGTCAAAGCTCCCGACTATCGAAGTTTATTTCTGATTATCGCTCACGAAAATTCGAGGGTTCCCACGAATGTGCGGCAGGCCGCTGTGCAGGCCCTGACTGAAATTCCTGGGTCTGACAAAGTTGAACTTGTTGTTCGCCCCGCCTTCGATCCCAAAACAGCTGCCCCTGGCCGGCGGCAGACATCACGAAGAAGTTGGAGCATTGAAGGGTTTGAAGCGGAAGCCAACACAGGGTTGGATGAAGTGGCGGAACGAGTCGCCGCCACTCCCGGACTCAAAGAAGAAATTTCCCGACGTCTGATAACTACTTATGTAAACGGAAATAACTTCGCCCTTTTTCAAAGGGCCGTCACCGCCGTTCCCGATCTATCGGATTCGAATCGATCCGCTCTGGTCGTCCTGCTTCGAGAGAGGCTTACACCCCTCATTGCTAACGTAGAGTCGGAGGAGAGACTTTTCTTACACCGCTGCTTACTTAAAGCGCAGGGAACCAGCCCTCTCGAGGGCCGAACGGTGCAACTCTTAGCGCTTCTTCAACTC
Organism: Bdellovibrionota bacterium; assembly: GCA_038325205.1. Lineage (GTDB taxonomy): Bacteria > Bdellovibrionota > FAC87 > UBA2466 > UBA2466 > JBBQIT01. The sequence goes on along the minus strand of JBBQIT010000341.1, from coordinate 2,554 downwards.
GCTGATCAAACGGCGCCCAGGCAAATCGTCTATTGGCAGGCACCACAATCTTGGGATGGCGTTGGTACCGCTCGTTGCCAACATGGATCTCACGAGACCGGTTTTTATCTCCATAATGATTTAGTTCGTTTTCTTTCGGATAACACCTACGAGCAGCTAGAGAATTCCTATCGTCAAGGCGACCCTGAGGCTTCGCAGTCCGCATGCCGTTTGCTTTCTTATTCGGCAAAAGGATTTACTTCGGTCTGGGCCGATCCCGTTCGCCCAGCGGACAAAGATATCGCTCTCGATGCTTTTCATTTCAGTAACGAGATAGGGGCGCACGAAAGAAAAACTCCCTACAAATTATATCCCAACGACTACCCACTCGTGCATCGCATGGATGGCCCCTGGTACTATCCCGGTGATTTCAGCTCTTGGGAGGTGGGAATTCCTCTCGCTTCCGCTGAGCGTGCTCTGACACTAACTTTACTTAGCGGTACGGATCCTAAATTAAAAGAGGTTGGAGTGCTTGCTTCGGAATCGTTTGAACTTGTTCAGGAGGAGATCGCGGCTCTTGTGGGTATTATTGCCGATACGACTCTTTCAGAAGGTCTCAGGCACCGAGCCGCCGATCGTTTTATTTCGCTCAAAGTCACAGGCTCGGAAGTTTCCCGGTTCGATTGCATCGTACTTGTCACGATGGCAGCCCAACTAGCGCAACTCCCTGCGGTTCCGGTCCAATCAGAGTAAACCGAGATGAGAACGACTTTTCCCGCCCTAAATCACAGACTCGTTGGCCGCTGAACTTATAATGTTTTGCGGCATGACAATAGTTTCTCGCTATCACAATGATTATTCTTTCTCATTTTGTACGGATCTAGAACTGCGTTATGACATTGGTGGAGGTTCCATGAAATTTTTGATGTTGGTGGCTCTTTTTTGTGCGACGGGTTTTGCGGCAACTGAAAAGATTGTAACGGTGAGTCGTGCGGTTGCGACTTGCTATATCACGCCCATGCAAGTGGTAGATGGGGGATTTCAGGATTTAGAAGCGCAAGCCGAACATGAGTGTGGAGCACCTGTTATTTTAAAAGATCTATCAGCGAAAGCTGGTGGTGTGGCGAGCTGTGGCGGATTGAAAATCGTCGCCCATTTCCGCTGCCCTATCGATAGCGACAACTAACTACAAGGGTGTCGTTAGGTATTCAAACTCATGCTGAACCGAACAACGTGCTCGATCCCTTAGACAGACTAGTGGGTAGCTCGAAGCGCTTTTACCGTATAGTTTTGAGTTTTCGCGGATTTCAGGATTAGTCCCATTGCTTTATTCCGCTTTTCTGTTTCCGAGGGATTTAATCCAGTGAGTTCAAATCCGACACTGAAATAATAGTGTTTCGCGCTGGCTCCGAACATCACTTGGTTGGGATAGGTGGCGGTTGCACCATCGGAATAAACCACTTTGTCAGCCCCTGGAAGAACCACCTCGCAGCGGCCTTGGTAGCCGACCTTGGCGTAATATGCTCCTCCATGAACCTCTGAAGTCACTTTCAGGTTTTTTAGGCAATCCTCCACATTGGCCTCAATCTCCATTTCCACCGCTTCCACTCCGCCCATAGGCTTTACTGTGATGGTGGTTCCAAAGAGGGGCGTGCAGAACCACCCAAGAAACAGCAAAATGTTTTTCATGTATAGGGCCATACCAAATAGATCGGGCGATGGGAAGCGCAAGGCATATCTACTACTCCGAGAGAGACTCCGACTTCGCCTAACGGCTACGCCGGACGAGAATGCGATAGACGAAATATCTAGCTGGCTCGCCAAGGCGAAGCGTTAGCGAAGACTGGTGCTCCGAGAGAGACTCGAACTCTCACAGGTTTCCCTATACGGTCCTGAGCCGTACGCGTCTACCAATTCCGCCATCGGAGCGTGAAGAAAAAGCGGTACCTAGATCTAGCTGTTTTGGTCATATTTGTCTATTACCCTGGCCCTGAACCCAGCCGAATCGAGTCGTTAGAGGTTAAACAAATAAGAAAAACGGGCACCCTCATCGAAGGTGCCCGTCTAACATCGCTTTAACGCGTCCTATCGCTTAGGTGGCGGGTCAATGACTAACAGGTTTCCGACGATATTTTGGACCGCTAGTACATTTGCTTTCACCGTTAAGGAGATAGGCGAGAAGCTATAAAGCAAGCTTGTCGCCGGATCTTTAAAGGGCTGAAGTTCGTACCTTCCTGGAGGGAGTTTCACGAGAAAATGCCCTTTCGCGTCGCTCTTCACTATGTAGGAAGCGAAATACTGAGGACAGGCCTGTTTCGGATCGCAGATTGGCCCCCCCGAAATCGAGAAGGTAGCCGCAACCGGTAACTGGCATTTAGCAAAAGAAGGCTCAGCGCAAGCCGTATTCACGCTAGTGGTTCCCTGAATTCCTGTATCTTGAGGAACCACGGCGAGACATGCTCCTACCAAGTTCACGTTTTGGATTCCTTTGTGATCCGTACAGGTGTGAACGGCAAAGGAGTATCCGTCGTTAAACGATATACACTTCCCATTACTATTTGCTCCGCCGCCGGTC
>JBBQIT010000340.1:0-5211 GCA_038325205.1 Bdellovibrionota bacterium | reverse complement strand
TCCACGAAAAGAAATCGTATGGCGAGCTTATCAATGTAGGAAGCACCGAAGAGCTAAGCGTCCTTCAGTTGGCGGAAAAGATTAAAACGGTTACCGGATCGCGGTCGGGATTTAAATTTATTCCTTTCGAGACAGTCTACGGTCCCCACTTTGAGGATATGAAGCGAAGAGTTCCAAATGTAGGTAAGCTTAAATCCATCTGCGGATTCAATTTTAAGTACCAACTTTCGGACACACTCAACTGGATCGAAAAAAGCCACAACCAGACCGCCGGAAATAGCGACGAAGGATTTCTCCCTCAAAATCGCACAACACCTCATCTGAATGCGAACCATCCCGGGCTAGAGAGCTGATGCCCGTTATCTGGCTTATCCCTCCTCTTATTTTGATGCCGTTATTGATATCCACAGCACTAACCGTGTGTGTAGAGGGGTTTTGTCGACGATTTCGCATCTTTGATCTTCCTGGCGAAAGAAAAATGCAGGTTCAGCCCGTTCCACGCCTTGGGGGGATAGCTTTTTTTCTTACTTCAGCCGGGTTCGCGGGCATTCTCTCGTTGGTAACCCATTGGACACATCTGGTGGGGGCTGTCATCGTCTTTGTGGGCGGTTTTATCGATGACGTACACCCCGCTAACTCAGTGAAGGCCAAACTCGCCTTCCAAATTCCTGGTGCACTTCTTTTCGCACTTGGATGCCCTTTGGATCAGTTAGCTCATGGCACAATCGCCATGGTTTTGATTCGAATAGCGGTATTCGGATTTGTTTTCTTTATGACCAACGCCACCAACCTCATGGACAACATGGATGGATTGGCTGGTGCTCTTTCGGTCATTATTACCGGTTTCCTAGCGACACTTTCGTTTGTAGTAACGAGAAACCCTACCTTCGCTTTTCTCGGTACCTTGGTAGCAGCAAGCACGGTCGGTTTCTTAGTTCGAAACTTTCCCACTGGGCGCATTTATATGGGCGACCAAGGGAGCCAGTTTTTGGGTTATTTCATCTCCTCTTATGCCGTACTTCTTTTTATCCATTGGGCCGGGATGAATTCCCAACTTACTTCCTTTAGTTTTGTCCCGGCGGCGCTGGTTCTCTTTGGTCTCTATCTATTCGACGTTATGCAAGTAGTCATTGTGCGACTCTCTGAGAAGCGATCTCCCTTCGTTGGCGATCAATGTCATATTTCTCATCGACTCGTGAAATACGGACTTACTCCCAAGGTAGCCGTGCTGTGCTTGATGGGAATTCAGATTATCTTGTGTGCGCTTAGTTTAGCCCTCTTCCCACAGGCTTAAGATTGCTATTCCAAAGTGATTTTCTTTCATTTGTCCGTAAGGCAAATCGATCAAAAAACCGATGAGATAGAAAACGCCTCGATTTCAGGAGGAGATCGCCTTGCCACGCGTTATATCTATTCTCTTTTTGTTACTCACATTTACTATCTATGCCGAGGTTCCGCCTTTGCTCCCCATTAACGATCCTGCGACCGCAGGAATGGAAGCAAATGCTGCTGCCGCCGATGCCGCCGCCGATGTGACTGAAGGAGTCGCCCGTCCTGGCGTCAAATCGATGAATCATGTGTTACTCGAGAAATTAAAAAGGCCGGACGGCACAGAGTTATCCATCAGCGTTCTGTCGACGATCGATCAGAATAAAATGAACCTCGGTGAATTTTTCACCAATATCCTAATGGTGAATTTGCAAAAGTATGGGCACGACGATGTCCGGTTAAATGAGATTCAGCCGACGGCCATTAATCTGGAGAACTTTCGCAATATTGTCCTGCAAACTAAAACAGATATAGTTCTTGCTTCGTTACTAAAGCCACAAGCGTGTGAGCTATTTCTATTCGACAAAAGATCTCCGTACCAAATTTACTACTATTCCCAAGAGTTCCCCGAAGAGGTTCAAAACCACTTAACCCAGGAAATTTTGGAAGAGTTCATTAAGTCAGGTCTTAGACGATTGCTTTACTCCTACGTCCAAGGCAACTCCTACGAGATGCCTCGCGAAATCACCACCATGAAATTACATGGCGAAGATATTCCCTTTTGGATTGCGAGAAGAGGTTTGGTGAGTCTAGTAAACAAGGACGCCCTTTCCCGAGCTTATTTGGGAACAACGGTGGGTGGATCGTTAGCCTTGGGACTTTCCGCCAACTCCAGCGTGGTGGGCATTCAGTTTGGCTATCGCGTACTAAACGATTGGTATATAGAAACGAGTGCGGAAACGTTTAACTACAACGCGATTTCTCTGTCTCTCAAACACACTTTTTCTTATCCCGACAATCCCATGCAAGTCATGGTTGGTTTGGGAACCGCATTCCTATTTAGCGACCATGCGATAGGTTACGACCAAGCCTATCTGCCGAGGGTGAACTCGCTTTACATTGTTCCTTCTTTTGCCGTTGTATTTCCTATAGTCGAAATCTATCTAAAACTCGCTTCTGAGTTCTACTTCTCGCCAGCTCACCGAGGCGTTCTTGTGACCTTAGGCCCAGGCCTTTTCATGCGATTCTAGAAAAGGCCGTCTCCTTCGATATGCTTTTGAAAAAATCCGTGAGTTGGATAGCTTCAACAACCCGTACCCCTAGACATAGGTAATAAAGCTAACGCTAGGAAAAGGCGCCTTCGAACCTAGCGTTAGCTCTATTACCTAGATCTAAGGTATTTAGTTGGGTCTCGACCTGTCGCCGTGGGCGAGGTCAACATAACTTATGGAATAATAGGTTGGCGGTTGTACGGAAGCGGGACCCGTTTGGCGTGCTCCAAAGATGCCATTCCTCGGTCCACGACTTTCGGTCGCAGACAATATTTTCGAAATTGTCCCGTATCTCCAGGACAATACCAAGTGTCTTTCATCGATACTCGCATCCAACGATATCCGGCATAGTAATGTTCGTACTGAAAGGGATCCAACGTGCTCATCACGAGGTAAACGCGATCCAATTTTCCGTAGCCGTCGTATTGTTCGATCTTTAGTTGATAAACGCGATAGCTAGCTTCCGCCTGAAACGAAAGCAGTAAACAAAGAACAATCGCGATTTGAAGTGGTCTACGCACCTTTTACTTATCGGATTACCCCTTGAGAAGCTTTCGAACTCCTTCTTTTAGGTAGGTAAGTCGGTCTTTATCCAAGCGTTCCAGCACAAAAACAACGTGTTTTCGGGACAAATTTAGGTAAGTTTTGAGCTCGCTTGTACTCGCCGAACCCTTTTGCTTCAAATAGCCTTCCACCTTTTGACAATAGGCATCATACGTCTTCTTGGATAGGTAGTGGTCTTCGGCGAGGGCGACAATGCTCCCCTCTTTAACCAGCCGAGAGAGTGATGTGCGAAGGGTGGGCTGCTTCATGAGCTCACCAAAGTTAGTCGGATTGGCACCTTCCTTAGACAAAGCCTCCAATATTTTTTGATCGATCGTTTCTTCCTGAGGGGCCTTCAGGACAGCGACCGTTGGATTAACATAATTCTCGCCTTCTTTTTTTAACCCTCCGGCCTGGATCCAATACGGCAGCACTGCCGTTACTAACGAAGGAGTTCCCCCAAATCGTTTTCTCCATAACGCGCTCAATCCACTTTGGGAATAGTTACGAGACTGACTTAGATCCTTTAGCCACCCCTCGAGGGCTTGCTTACCTATCGCGAAGCTGTCTTTGGTATCGATCCACCAGGAAGCCTTCATTGAAGCTAGCGCTTCATTCCAATGAAACAGAGAAGACGAGAAAGACTCTTTCTTGACGACCTTTTCTTTTGCCCAGAGAAAATCGATCATTCCAAGAGTAGAGGCGTTCCATTGGGTGAGCCAACTTTCCGCGGCTCGATGCGGTCCTTTGGTAGGAGCTACATCAATCGCTCTTCCCCAACCCACGAGCTTTTCGTCTCCCGAAGTCCGCAGAATAAAAGGCTCTCCCGATCGAATGGGAATGGGATGCTCCATCTTAAATCGAAAAAAGCCCCTCTTTTCCCGTTTTGCTCCTAAGGGAATGAGTACGGCATGAAACTTTGCGGTTCCTAAATGAACCGAAACTCTCACGGCTCTTGTGGCAACCACCAAAAGCTCGGCCGATCCATCGAACTGAGTCACCGAAGCACTAGAGGGTTTCCCTTCAAGAAGGCTCCCTCTAGAAACATCGTCTTTTTGAATTCGAGAGAGCTGCAGCGCCACTCGAGAGACTGGAAAAGCCTTTTCTACCGATTCGTGGTAGCACTGAATCGATTTCACCAAGGCTATTTTTCCGCTAATCGCGATCGTAACCGAATCACCTTCTTTAAGGACGCCTTCCCTCAGAGTCCCTGTCACGACAACACCCATTCCCTTCGGTACAAAAACCCGATCCACCCAAAGGCGTGCAGTTCCGGAATCTAAAGGTTTCGGGAGCGAAGCTACCAAGGTTGTTATGGCATGAAGAATTTCCAAAGCCTCGGCCTCAGAATTCTCTACGTTGGAAAAACTGAAAGTAGGAATCACTTCTGAAAAGGCTTCTTTGAGCTTCGTTCCGACCATGGCGGCTACGATTTTACGATCACTTTCCGATACCAAATCAGATTTCGTAATCACTGCGATCCCACGGGTTACCCCAAGGGCTTTCAAAACCCGCAAATGCTCTTCACTCTGGGGCATCCATCCATCGTCTGCTGCGACAACGAATAAAAAAGCGTCCATTCCGGTAACGCCCGAAATCATATTCTTCACGAAGCGCTCATGCCCCGGCACATCTACCACTCCCACCCGAACGCCGGACTTCAATTTTAAGGAATGAAAATTGAGATCGATCGTCATCCCACGAAGTTTTTCTTCGGGAAGCCTATCGGGCTCTTCCCCGGTAAGCGCTTTTAGTAGTGAGGATTTGCCGTGATCCACATGGCCGGCTGTACCTAAGACAAACACGACAAGCCCTCTTGGACACTCGTCGTCAAACTCGATTCTTCTGAAACTAACACCGTACGAAGATCTAAGAGTAATTTCTTTTGGTCTTTTCGAGCGACCACAGGAACCGAAGCCTGAAGTAAAGCTCGATATGCCTTTTCACTATCTTTAACGGGAATTTCAATCAGTGTAGTCGGAAGATCTTGCCCAGGTGCCGCTCCTCCACCCACCGATCCCGTTCCAGATACCGCGGAAGCTCCCCATTTCTGCAACGCCTGGCTTATCTTTTTAGCCCTCTCGCGAATCTCAGGCTCTGCCATCCGAATCATTTCGGTCGTCGGCGT
>JBBQIT010000339.1:0-5247 GCA_038325205.1 Bdellovibrionota bacterium | reverse complement strand
AAAATGCCGGCCGATCTCACGACGATCATTTGCAAGTCTTCGGGGGCATAATAATCTAGCCGCAGCACCATTCCAAACCTGCCCATGAGAGGGGAGGTTAAAAGACCAGCACGGGTCGTAGCTCCAATAAGAGTAAACGGAGGAAGATTTAATTTCATCACCCGAGCGCTTGGACCTTGGCCCAAAACGATGTCTAAATGAAAATCTTCGAGGGCCGGATAAAGAGATTCTTCCACCACTCGATTCAATCGATGGATTTCGTCGACGAATAAAATATCCCGGGGGCTTAAATTCGTTAAAATTGCAGCCAAGTCTCCTGATTTCTCAAGCGCCGGACCTGAAGTGGAAATAAGCTGCACTCCCAATTCCTTGGCGAGTACATGGGCAAGAGAGGTTTTTCCTAATCCTGGCGGCCCGTGAAATAGCGTATGGTCCAGCGCATCGCCGCGTTGTTTAGCGGCATCGACGAAAATTTTGAGTTTGTCTTTGAGCTCAAGCTGACCAATGAATTCGGTAATATTCTTTGGTCGCAGTGAAGTATCGACCGGAAAGTCTTCGGCATGAGGACGTTGGTCTAGAATTTTGTCTGAAAATTCATCCATGACGAACAGACATATCCTTGAGGGCAGTTTTCAAGCAAAACTCAAATCCTTTGAGTGGAAGATCTTCATCATCAAAAACCTTATCCAATGCGGGCTTCACCTGAGTGGGGAGATATCCCAAATTGAGGAGGGCAGAGTTTAAATCGTCTCTTAGCTGGCGTTGCGGAGAAAGCTCCACGATAGGCTTTCCCGTTTTAGATTTTCCGACCTTGTCGAGCCAGGCCCATTTCTCAATCTTCGAAGAAAGCTCTAAAATTAATCTTTGGGCCAGCTTCTTGCCGACTCCGGGGGCGCTTGAAATTTCGTCAGCGTCTTTTTCGAGAATAAAATGAACGAGCTTTTCAGGGCTGTGTTCTCCCAAAAGCGCCAAAGCAGTCTTAGGACCAAGACCAGAGACACCAAGGAGCTGTTTGAAAAATAGTTTTTCGTTTTCAGTGCCAAATCCAAAAAGGGTCAGCTGGTCTTCCCTCACGTGAGTGTGAAGCCAGAAGCTCATTTTGCGATCGACCTCCACGGTATCGAAGAACCGTTGAGGAAGCATGATCTCAAAACCCATGCGATGGGCTAATAAGACGATGCTGTGCGCATCTGCATTTTTCGTGAGAACTTTTCCTTGGATATACCCCAGCATGAGGCCCCTATCCTGGCACAAGCTTTTTTACCTGGGTAGATCTAATCGAGCGGAAGTCGCAATGCTTTCAATCCGCATATGGCTGGCATGACAAATGGCGACAGCAAGAGCGTCCGTCGCATCGTGGCGCAAGTCGATTTTGGCTTTTAGGGTTAGCTCGACCATCTTTCGCACTTGGTCTTTTTCGGCGCGGCCGTACCCGGTCACCACCGATTTCACGAGCGTAGGAGCGTATTCAAAAATGGGGAGCTTTCGTTTCAGGCAAGCGCCGATGGCCACTCCTCGAGCAATGCCCAACTTAAAAGCGCTTCTGGCATTCTTGGAGAAGAACATGTCTTCGACGGCGACCTCTTGGGGCTTCCAAAGGTCGAGGAGAATCTCTAAGCGGGCCGCAATGATTTCTAGTCTGGGATAGATCGACTCATTTCGAGGAGCTTCGATGGCCTCTGCGGCGATCAAAGTTAAAGTGTTGCCCCTTTTATGCAGGCAGCCGACTCCCAGAAAGTGTGAACCAGGGTCGATTCCTAGAATGATTTTTTCCATGGATTATCTATTCGTAAGTTCCTCGAACAGTTTATCATCCATTTCGAAGTTGGCGTGAACGTTCTGAACGTCCTCATGATCTTCGATCTCGCCCATGAAAGAGAGAAGCTTCGAAGCGTTATCCCCTTCCACTCTTACGGTAGATTTTGGAATGTAGCTAAATCCGGAAGAGCTGGGGTGCATCCCTACTTTTTCAAACCTGTCTTTCACTTTATAGACTTCATTTACTTCAGTGATGACATCCACCGTGCCATCCCCGCTGTTGACATCTTTGGCGCCAGCTTCCAAAGCGACTTCCATGACTTTGTCTTCCGTGTATTTTTCTTTTTCGAAAGCTAGCTGACCCACGCGATCAAACATCCAAGCCACGGAGTTGGGCTCGCCCAAATGGCCGCCGCTGCTTTTAAAGATAGTTCTTAAATCGTTGACCGTTCGATTTTTGTTATCGGAAGCAGTCTCTACTAAAATAGCAACGCCACCCGGTCCGTATCCCTCGTAAACCATCTCTTCGATCGCAGCGCCTTCGAGCTCGCCCGTTCCTTTTTTGATGGCGCGCTCGATATTATCCCGAGGCATGCTACTTTGTTTAGCGATCGTGACCGCGGCTCTGAGGCGTGGATTGCCATCTTGGTCTCCGCCACCCAATCGAGCGGCGACCGTGATTTCTTTAATAATCTTGGTAAATAATTTTCCGCGCTTTTCGTCGATACCACCCTTGTACCGCTTAACTTTGCTCCACCTATTATGGCCAGACATCGAAGACTCCTATAGACCGACAAAAAATATGAACTTTAAGAATTGGTGTTTTGTTCGATAAGACGCCCAATAAGAAACAGAACCGAGCCGATTCCTAGCATGGTGAGCTCTTTGGTCATCGATCTCTCTTCATAGAAACCAACAAAGAGCGCCAAAGCGACGACACCCATGGCAGCGGCTTGCAAAGATTTTCCGAAATAAAACATCAATACTCCAAACTTTCGGAATTCTATTCACAACCGGCAGCAAATCAATGAAAATGCTGTTATGCCCCACATCGTAACGTTGCTTTCTGACTTCGGAACGCGAGACACCTATGTCGCCGAAATGAAAGGTGTTTTGCTTGAATCCTCCAAAGTGACTTTGGTAGATCTAAGCCATCATGTTCCTCCTTACTCCGTAAGATGGGGAGCGTTTCTCCTTTGGAGAGCCTATCGCAGCTTCCCCAAAGGGACCTGGCACCTGGCCGTCGTCGATCCAGGGGTCGGAACCGGAAGGCGCGCCATCTACGTTAAGGTCGGTCCGTATCACTTTGTCGGTCCGGACAATGGGCTTTTGACGTGGGCGGTTCGCGATGTCGAGCAAAGGTCTCGAGTCAAAGCAAAGGCCTTTGAAATCCCTGTTAAAGAAGAAGTTGCCCCCACTTTTCACGGGCGAGATGTCTTTACTCCATTCATTGTGAAGCAGTTGGCGGGAAAAAAACCTAAACTCAAAGCGATAGATGAGATCATGGGAGATGAATTTCCCAAAGCTAAAAAGAAGGATTCGGGTCTTCAAGGTGAGGTGATTGGGGTCGACCACTTTGGCAACATCGTGACTTCCATTCCCTTCGAAGGAATGAAAAATATTCAGGCTAAGATCAAAGACAAAATGACTTTACGAGTAGCGGATAACTATCTCTCGATTCCTCCGGCCAACGCTGCACTGATTCGAGGATCTCACGGACTGTGGGAAATCAGCTGCCGCATGGGATCGGCTGCAGAGATGCTACGACTCGTACCAGGCGACAGCGTGGAATTCGTCTAAGGCTTTTTGGCGCTGTTAGCGTCTCTTCTTGTCACATCTAGCGTGACTTCGGCCCGGGCTTTATAGGTTACATTCGCGCGGGTGACATCGTCTCTGACGACTCTTCCGTTAACCACTACGGTGCTTCTTCCCGTCACAACATTCTCGGTTCGCTGGGGAGCCGTCTCTTTGCTGCTAACCGCACTGGGGTCGATCTGCTCCCCGTCTTTATTTACAATGCGAAGGGTTTTTAGTTCTTCCGCCGTAACTCTCAAAGCGATGTTGCCATCCTTGTCGGGTTTGTCGACTTTAATGCATTTTCCGTTTCTGGTGATGACCGCTCCTAGCTTTTCATCAACATCAGTCCCTATTTTAACTTTCACCGTGATCACATGTTGCCCATATTTTTTAATCGCATCCGCTAGGGGACAAGGCTCGTCGGCCGCCATAGCGTTTCCACTGAGCAAAACCGCGAATAAAAACAATACCGCTTTCATGATGTTCTCCTCCCGCAGGGGGTACATTTTACGTTATCTAACCGGTTATGCCTGTGTAGCAAGGCGGTCAATCACTCGGAGTGAGAAGATCCGAAAGCTGGGGTCGTGGACGCGCTAAATCGGATAGTTGGGGTACGGGTATTTAGACGCAGTAAAAAGATAGGTCTTCCACGCCCCGCGGGTCTGATGACGATCGACTTTGTAGTACCCCTCTTTTTCGAGATGCTGATACGCCTTCTTTAAGTTGTAGAAGGGAATGGTGGGATAGAGGTGGTGCTCGAGATGATAATTATTTCCCATTAAGAAAAAATCGAGCCAAGGTCCGGAGCTAGTTCGCGTATCGTGGCCCCGGCCTAGATCCGTTCCGTCGTGTTCGACGTAGGGATTGAGTCCACTAATCACAGATCCAAAAGCGTAAACCAAAAGAACCGAATATCCGTAGATGGGGAAGGCTACCAAAACCCAAACGAGCAGGGCCATTGTCACGATATTAGTGGCGATGTTGAACCTCGCTAGATTTCGAATCGTTTTTTTCTCAAGCGGAAACGTATAGGGTTGAGAAAGGGGGATATCAAACGCTAATCGAAAAGTAGTCTCGGCAAAAACGATAAACGAATAGGGTCTTGCTAAGAGCGCCCGAGAAAATAAGGTTTTAAATTTGCTAAAAAGTTCAGAGTCGGGATCTTTTACTGTGTTAGTGAATTTGTGATGATTCCAATGAGAGATCGTAAATCCCATCAGTAAGTAGAAGGGAACTGATGCCGTTACTATGATTCCTAACATCGAGCTCAGGACTTTGTTTGGATGAAGACTGAAGTGGGTTCCGTCATGCCCCATGAAACCGGTAAGCAAAATTCCGTATCCGCCGACGACTCCCATGGCTAGCGAAATGATAACCTTGGCAATGAGAGGAATCTCAACCCCACTCCAAAGGTAGCCAATTATAAAAGTGGGAACGAGCCATGCTGCCATGGCATAGAGACAGCCAATCGTTCCTTTTAAACTCGACCCTTGATGAAGTTCCTTAGGTAAAGCAAGCGTCTTATCGGCGGCGTTCATTTGGACACCGCTCTTAACGCTTTGTTTCGTAATCCTTTGGGGCTTTCGTCTAGGATTTGGATGTCCCAGACTAAGCCAACTTTCTCAAGACCTTGGAGAAAGACATGATGGGCGTCAAACTCCCACCAGCGCTTTTTCACGTTGAAGTAATGTT
>JBBQIT010000338.1:0-5251 GCA_038325205.1 Bdellovibrionota bacterium | reverse complement strand
CCTTTGCTTTTCGCTTCGCCGGTGGACCAAGCCTTTCTACGTGCTTTAGACACCGCAAAGTCGATGCAATGGAAGATAGTGTCGAGCGAAGCCATGTCAGGGCTCATTGAAGCCAGCGACACGACGACTCTTATGGGATTTATCGACGACATCGTGATTCGGGTGAAAGAGGTCGGCCCTCACGAGACAAAGATAGATATTCGATCCCTATCTCGCGCGGGCAAAGGCGACTCCGGCCGAAACGCCGATCGCATTCGAGAGTATCTCAAACGCTTTTCAGGCAGCCGCTGATTTTGCGAATTACATCGTATTTAACGACTTGACCGCATTTTCGTAATTTGGCTCATCGGCGATCTCAGCGACTTGTTCGGTATAGAGCACCTTATTATTTTCATCGAGCACTACGACAGCGCGCGAGCAAAGCCCAGCTAACGGCGAGGTGGTGAGATCCAATGTCCAATCTTTGGCAAACGTACTTCGAAACGACGAAAGCGTTTCGCAATTCTTGATCCCTTCGGCTCCGCAAAAACGGGCTTGAGCAAAAGGAAGATCAGCCGAGATATTAAGTACCACGGTGTTTTTGAGAGCCGCGGCCTTCTCATTAAATTTTCGAACTGAAGTCGAACAGGTCGCAGTGTCGACGCTGGGGAATATATTCAACACTTTGCGTTTCCCGGCATACTGAGTCAGACCCACATCGGAAAGATCTTGTCGGGTTAGTTTAAAGTCAGGTGCCGTAGCTCCGACCTTGGGAAGTTCGCCTCTGGTTTGAACGGGGTTACCTTTTAACGTCACTTGGCTCATTCGGCTCTCCTTTAAAAAAATGTCCACCCCCCTTTTTTCCATGCTATGCGTGGGGAGTGTCCCGGCTTATCTATCTTAATTCAGCGAACCTGTCACTCTGTCCGAAACCCGTGCTGGAAGCGGTTACCCGGTATCAGCGGGAGTTTGAGGAGAACCCCACTTTGGGTCTGGCTCACGCTTGGGGGGAGCTTTGGAAATCACAGACAAAACTAGCTTCCTTTTTGAACGCCAAGCCCAACGACCTGTTTTTAAGAACCAACGTGACTCATACTTTGAATACTTTTCTTTTGGGAATGCCCCTGCCCGCAAAGAGCGAGATCTTGGTCGGCGAGCTCGAATACGGTGCCATCGTGAACATTTGTCGGATGCGTGCCGAACGAGATGAGCTGTCCTGGAGAATACTGGGAATGCCACAGACCAAAGCAGCTCTGAGCAATCTCAGTCGACAAAGCCTTTGCGACCATATTGTTTCGCAGATTGGTCCTAACACTAGTCTTTTACTCTTGAGCCACGTCATCGCCGGTACGGGGCTCGTCCTTCCTTTAGAAGAGATCGCCCTGGAGACTAGAAAGCGCGGCGTCTTACTGGCCGTCGATGGCGCTTATGCCCCCGGCGCTATTCCCGTCGATTTCTCTAGATTCCAAAACGTGGATTTTTACGGCTGCAGTCTCTACAAATGGATGATGGGACCTAAAGGAACTGCTTTCGGCTGGCTGCATCCCTTGCTCCAAGAAAAGATTCAGCCGGTAAATGCAGGTTGGACTACCTACGATGTGGCCGGTCCCATCTCAACCTTTGGCGACGACAGCAAATTTCAAAGGGCCTTTCTCATGTCAGGCTGCCACGACTTCGCGCCGTTCCGAGCTATTCAAGATACGATTGCTTTCTGGGAGACCTATCCCACCGAGAAGATATTATCTGAGATGGCAGCGTTGAGAACAATCTTGGACACGCGTATTTCATCGCAATTGGGGTGGACTTCACTCGATGCCAAAGGACCGATGAACGTTTATCAGCTCCCTGCCTCGCTCCAAGCTGAAGGGCCTACCCTCGCTAAAAGGCTTCTCGAAGAACAGCAGATTCAGATCAACATGGTCAGTCTTCGCGGACAGTGGCATATGAGTTTTTCTCCCCATATCTGCAATACCCAAGAAGAGATCGAAACTGCCGTGAATCGATTGGCCAAATTATGACCTCGCGATAAGGTTGCTTCGTCGCTTCGCTACTCGCAATGACAAGAGTTTGTCATTGCGAGCCCGAAGGGTGAAGCAAACTTTGGCCCAACTAAAATGGATTTCTTACCCAAACGCCAACTTCCAAAGAATATTCACCGCCGTATGAGTCAGGGCGCTTGCGACCACACTGCGAGTGCGAACAAAAACCAATCCGTAGCCCAGTCCGGCTATCGTCGCTACGATGGCGTAACGCCAGTTCGGAACTTGAGCCAACAAAGTTTCATTATTTAAGTGAGCCAATCCAAAGATAACGGAAGTGATCACTACCGCCTTCAAAGCATTCCCTAACCTTTTCTCCAAAAGATTTTGAATCATGCCTCGAAATAAAATCTCCTCAATCAAAGCAAATCCAAAAATCAGTAAGCCGGCGTTAAGATCCATGGAAGTGGGATTCCACCGAATGAATCGAAGTCCAATTCCCAAAGGAGTCAAGGTGACGGCAAGAGCGAACAGTCCCGTGAAAGCGGTGATCCAGTCGATTGAGTCTAAATCCCATCTCCAGCCTAGCTTCCACGGTTGATCAATAGGCCAGAGATACTGATAACAGACTACAAACTCCACCCCCGCGAGAAGCGGGACAAACCAGGTCCTAACCAGACTAAATTCTACAGGGAGCCACAAGAGTAAAATAACCAGGACATCCACCAGCTTTTTACGCGGGAAGATCGCTTTGAGCCCGATGGGTAAAAGAAGATAACTCATTTCCAGAAGTAGCGTGGGCATATTAAGTCTTAAGCTCTCTTGCAAAAAAACTAGATTGAACAGCAAGCGTTTCCATATACCCCTTCACATCGTCCTTCGCTTGCTGCGATAATTTTTGATAGGGGATGACGTGCTGGTCGGGAACATATCTGAAAGTAAAATTGATCCGCCTCGATTCAAAATCACTGACCTTCAAAGGGAAGTTACATTTTTCCTTTTTATCGACTCGTTGCACTCGATGAAAAAGTCGCTTCTTCCATTTGTCGCCGCCAAAAATCTGAAGCGAGCCATCCTCTAGCCATTGCTGGAAGACGACCCCGTCCCTTTGACCTGGCCTTGAGCTTGCCACAAATTGAAACATCGCTCGCTCGCCCAAGGAGATAGAAGCCACTGGCCCCGGCTCAAAATCGCGGTGCTCGCCCACACGGGCGGTATCTATCTTTTTGAGACCTTCCACGCGACTCCCGTACAAGTTTACTAAGCAGGTATTTAGCTTCCAGCCCGGAGGGATGTCCGCACGGGCAAATATCCGATGACTAATCTGCTCCACCTTGGCGATCAAACGCTGAAAAACGGGTGGAAAAGGCTCGGCTTTCACACAGCGATCCAGGAGCCCTTTGGGGGGCCGATAGTAATCTAGGCAGGCAAACTGCCAATTTCCCAGCCAATACACAGGCCTAAGCAGCCTGCGCTGAATCTGCCCTTCAGGCAGGGGCCGCCCCTCCGGAAACCGATTTTCCCAAATAGGATAGATAGTTTGAAGCCATGTCATGATCTGCTCTCGGGCTTCGGGATTGATAAAACTATCGTCGTAATAAAGACCTGGCGGAAAGCGCATTATGCCGCACTATACAAACAGACGAGCGCTTATTTCAACCGGCAAAGGCAACCCTCCAACTTTGCATCGATAGGGTCCAAGGTAAGAGGTTGCCCGCAATTCCGTTGCCGGTGAATCGGCTCATTCTGAACGATCCGTGTTAGAATTTCGCCATGCGACTAAGCGTGCTTTTGTTTCTGTTTTCTGCCATGGCCCATGCGGGACAAGTGTTTATCTATGTCTCCGATGGCAAACCCTGTGATGCCGCGTCCGAATCGGAGCTTTCCATTTTTCGCCTTACGAGCGAGCAGACGATCCACGAACTGAGCGACTACTTCATTTCGAAAAGCCAGAACGCCCTTCTCTCGGCGGCCATCGTGAATTCAGGCATCAAGTTTTGCAGCGAGACCGAACAGCACAAGGTTTTTGAGATGATGCTCAACGAGCTAGCAAAACCGAAGCCTTCCCAACCAACCTGGGAGGTCCTTCGCAACTACCACCGGATGAGGATCTTCAAAGAGGAATTTAATAAACGCAGACGTAACCCGAACAAGGGAAAACACGAGTCTACTAATCTTGCCAAGGTAGAAGGATGGTATTGAGGTTGCTTGCGTATTAGGCGGGCCATCGGCTGAACCTGCTCAAAAAACGGCGCAGAGCCGTCCAGTGGCCAAAGTCAAAGACAGACGAACGCCTATTTCAACGGGCACAGAGGGGGTGGGGTTGACCAGCCCGCTGAGCACTGCTTTACTGCCCGGCAACGAGGAGACTACCTATGCCGCTCAATCACTACGTAACGCTTGGAAAATCAGGACTCAGAGTCAGCCCCCTTTGCCTAGGGACCATGACCTTTGGTGAAGACTGGGGATGGGGATCTTCGGTGAAGGATTCCGAAAATATCCTAGATACGTTTCTCGCTAAGGGCGGAAATTTCATCGATACCGCGAACGTTTACACCAGAGGCCATTCTGAAAAGATTATCGGAGACCATTTGGGGCGTCACAGCGCGAAGCGCGACCAAGCCGTCATCGCGACCAAATTCTTTGGAAGTCTTTTAAACGGCGATCCGAATGCTGGCGGCGCGGGGCGCAAAGCGCTAATGAGTTCAGTCGATCACTCCTTGAAAAGATTACAGACCGATTACATCGATCTCCTGTGGATGCATTGTTGGGATACGCACACGCCCATTGAAGAAACGATGCGCGGGTTAGACGATTTGGTGAAGTCTGGCAAAGTACGCTACCTCGGGTTTTCCGACACTCCTGCTTGGAAGGTGACCGAAGCGCAAATGATTGCTCACTTTCGCGGATGGGCGCCTTTAGTGGCTCTTCAAATCGAATACTCTTTGATCGAAAGATCCGTGGAAGGCGAATTGACTCCGATGGCGCAAGCGATGGGACTTGGCGTAACGCCATGGTCTCCTTTAAAATCAGGCGTCCTCAGCGGAAAGTACACTCGGGCCAATCACGGTAAAGTAACCGCTGGTCGCGGAGACTGGGCGATGTCGAACCTCAATGAAAAAACTTATACGATTGTCGACACGCTTACGACGATCGCCAAGGAAGTCGATAGCACGGTAGCTCGAGTCGCCCTCTCTTGGGTGCAATCTCAACCAGGTATCACTTCAACTATCATCGGCGCTCGAACGATGCATCAGTTAGAAGACAACATGGCGGCTCTCGATGTAACCTTG
>JBBQIT010000337.1:0-5271 GCA_038325205.1 Bdellovibrionota bacterium | reverse complement strand
GGTTGGGCGGAAGCAAAACGTTACGATCAAATCGATAACGCTCCTGAAGAAAAAGAACGCGGTATCACTATCGCGACTTCGCATCAAGAGTACCAGAGCGCGAATCGCCATTACGCTCACGTCGACTGTCCCGGCCATGCGGATTATGTGAAGAACATGATCACGGGTGCGGCGCAGATGGACGGCGCAATTTTGGTGGTATCTGCCGCTGATGGTCCGATGCCTCAGACTCGTGAGCATATTCTTTTGGCCCGCCAGGTAGGTGTTCCTGCGATGGTGGTCTTCTTGAATAAAGTCGACATGGTCGACGACAAAGAATTGTTAGATCTCGTAGAGCTCGAAGTTCGAGAGCTACTCACCAAGTACAAGTTCCCTGGAGACGAGATTCCGATCATTAAGGGCAGCGCTTTGAAAGCGTTGGAAGGCGATACGGGCGAATTAGGCGAACAAGCGATTTTCAAGCTTGTCGACGCGCTTGATAACTACATCCCGCTTCCTGCTCGTTCTAAGGACAAGCCTTTCTTGATGGCTATCGAAGACGTGTTCAGCATCCAAGGTCGCGGTACGGTCGTAACGGGTCGTATTGAACGAGGAGTCGTGAAGTTAAACGACGAAATCGAGATCGTAGGAATTAAGCCCACTAAGAAGACAGTAGTCACCGGAATCGAAATGTTCCGTAAGCTACTGGATCAAGGTGAAGCCGGTGACAACGTAGGAATTCTCTTACGCGGTATCAACAAAGAAGACGTTGAGCGCGGACAGGTTCTTGCGGCAGCCGGTACGGTAACGCCTCATGTGAAGGCTAAAGTAGAAGCTTACATTTTGACGAAAGAAGAAGGCGGCAGACATACCCCATTTTTCGCGGGATATCGTCCGCAGTTTTACTTCCGTACTACCGATGTGACGGGCGTCGCCACTTTACCGGCGGGAACCGAGATGGTTATGCCTGGTGATAACGTCACGTTAGGAATTGAGTTGATTACCCCCATCGCCATGGAAAAAGAAGTTCGATTCGCCATCCGTGAAGGCGGCCGAACTGTCGGTGCGGGAGTTATTACGGAAATTGTGGAGTAGTAATGCAGACGATCATTAATATGGAATGTACAGAGTGCCGAAGACGCAATTACTGTACGACGAAAAATAAAAGCAAACACACCGAGCGAATTGAAATTGCGAAGTATTGCCGACATTGCCGTCGGCATACCAAGCATAAGGAAGTGAAATAGCTTTCTTCGGGCCTTGGCCCGTGTCTTATTTAGGGCAGTAGCTCCAACGGTAGAGCAACGGATTCCAAATCCGTGGGTTCAGAGTTCAAATCTCTGCTGCCCTGCAATTATTTTGATTTCCCGAAGAATAGTTGCCTTCAATTTTTTGTTAGATTGGGGTATTACCCTGCCCCTTGATGCCACTTTTTCCAGCTATTCTAATTGCCTTGTCCACCGCACTCTCGCCAGAGCTTCGCGGCGCGGAACCTCCTTTGGAGCACAACGACTACTTGGCGATTCGAGACGTCGCCGCCTTCGTCACTCACAAGCTTCCGCAGAATCTCAATTATTATTTAGGAATCGGTCGCGGGCCTGCCGGGCTAATGGCCTATCTTCAACTTACCCAAAAAGAGAATGCTTCCACTTTTCCATTTTCGGCGCCCTGCTGTGATTGTGCGGACATCGCTCACTTTAATCCTGAAACCCATGCGGCGATCCTTGCCCCTTTTTTTGAAACCTTCCTCCCGAAAGAGGAAAGGCTAAACGGAAAGCGACTTATAGTTATCGACGATACGCTTTCCGGAGGGACCCTGCTTTTTTTTCTAGAAGCCCTCAAACATTACTATAAGAGTCGAAAACAAAGCGTCCCACAGTTAGGGGTCGTAGCCCTCGCCGTGAGCCCCGGCCGATTGAAAGTGCGAACGGAAATCGAAAGGACAGGAGCTTTAATCCTGGAAGTAGATCTCAACTTATTTCCTGCGGCAGCGAGACTAATCTCGAGTGGGGCTCACAAGGCTTGGGCTGAATATGAAAATCCTGAGATTGCCCTAGAATCAGGAAGCCCTCTCGGCCCTAGACCAGAGTTCATCGCTCTGAAGAAGAAGATGGCCTCTTTCCTCCTTAGGGACGATTCTTTAGCGTCGGAACTAATCCAGACATGCTGGATTCAGGTTGCCCTATTCCGCTAAATTTCAGCTCCGTTCAGGAAAGGCGTGGTTATAGTGCTTCTCTGGAGCGACTTTTTTTCGTAAAATTTCGCTTTAATTTCTTTATCTTAGCCTAGGCTGCCCTACTCGCCGTCGGCACACAGTCTCCCCACAATCCCTTGCTATTCTAGCTCTAGGGGATCCTATGCAACTCAAAATAATCTATCTAGGCGTGCTGCTGGTGGCATTCGCGCTGTTTGTTATCCCCGCTTACCGTCTGACCCATTCAAACGCTACAGAGTTCCCTGATCCCAACTCCCCAACGCGGCCCTTCCCCTTGGGAGCAGTCCGAAAACCCGGTCCCCCCCCCAGCAGCCGGCGTCTCCGCCGAGATACCCTCTTCGATAAAATCGGCAGCAGGTCGTCGAGTGCCTTCTGGCATGGAACAATATCAAGGGCTAGCTGATGCGAACGCGGGAATGATCGATCAAGCCGCCATTTACCTAGAAAGTCGTGGAGGCTCCGATCTGGAAAAAAACGCTCTCATCGAAAGAGGGGCGGAGAAATATTTAGGAAGAACGGTCTCCCCGTCAGAAACACAGATGATCCAAAATTACTTACACCACTGATTAAGGGAAGCGGTCTAAGATTTACCCGCTACCCTCCCAAGGTAGGAGGGTAGCGGGCATTCATTATTAATTTACTGACATTCCGCCGCAGTCGCTTCGTGTCCTACGATACGAAGAATCCAGTTGCCGGTAAGTCCATAAGCTTGCGAGAAATTCCATCCGCCAGGAACGGCGAATAGAACGTTTCCGGCGACATTGAGTGGACCGGAATCACGCGACACTGAAGGTAGGCCACCTTGAGCAAACTCCAAAGCACCCGCTACCAATGCCCCTGCTTTAAGACAGGGAATTGAGGTGATAGCACTCGCGCCGGATGCCCCCTGAGCTGGAATATCATTCCAGTAAGGTCCGCTAGTCAGCTGAGCCGCATTCGTAAGTTGCTCGGGAATAGCGTTGCTCGCCAATCCGTTTTCCGCGTACGCCATCGAGAAGAAAAGCTGAACCGTACTTCCATCGGCACCGCCGCTGAAAAGCACCCGGAATGAATCCGTCTTAAAAAGAGATACGTTCGCAGGAACTTTCACCCAAACTCCTGCTTTCTCTCCCGCCACAAAACCACTCTCTTGGAACGTCGATCCACCCGCCGCATTCCAGGAATCGTTCTTCAATTCAATCTGTGCTGCGTCGGTAGGAGAATTGAATGGAGTTAGGTGCGCCACGACTCCTTGGGCAACGCCCAACACGCCGCAGAACAACCCACAAAAGATTATTGCTCGTTTCATTTTAAGCCCCTCGAAAATGTACTACGGTTTATTTTTAGGAGCGCAAAATATCTCGCGTTAGCTTCGACGAAGTCAATCTTTTCAAGAGGGCTTAAATTAACTGTATTTAAAAGTGAGGCGAATTTGCGGATCCGTCGACTAAAGAGCGTAGGCGTATACCTCTGCCGTGCTTCCTCTGAAGGGGAGCGTTTTCTCGTAAACTCCCCCAAGCTTTTTGGCGACCGCTTTTGAAGCCACGTTTTCGGGGGCAATTAAACTAATCAGTCGCTTCCATTTTAGCTCCCGGGCCACCATTTCTTTTACGGCCATCGCCGCTTCCGACGCGTAGCCCTTACCCCAATAGATTTTTGCTAACGAATATTTGATTTCTGGTTCAGGCCAATCTCCAGGACACCACATTCCCACCGGCCCCATCATATTTCCCGAAGCTTTCTCGACGACAGCATAAGGCCCATAACCGCGAAGCTGCCAGTGTCCCAGATAGCCCGCTAAAAATCGCCACGTCATCCAATCGGTGGCAGGAGTTCCCAACGTGTAACGGACAGAATCCTCATCACGAAACATTTCGCAAAGGGGTGCCCAATCAGAATCTTGAAACATTCTCAGCTGGAGACGAGGGGTTTGTAGTGATTCAGGAATAAGAAAGCTCGCTCGCATGGAGCAAGGCTAACACGGACTAACTTTCGGCGTCCATACACGTCGAGACTAGTAAGAAGCCACCACATCCATGTTGAAGGTACAGCCGTTAGTGCTGCCAGAATTTGGAGACCGGAATCCTTCGTTATCAAAGTAGGAGCTAGCATCTCCGCCTTGGGCGTTATCAAAATATCCGATAAAGGCCGTCGCGGCGCCTGCGGGGACTCGAACTCCGGCAGCCGCAGCGTAGCTTGAAATGGCATACTTGGTGTCCTGCTGGTTCACACTGAAATTGCCGATGGGCTTACCCACCGCATCCCTAAAATAAAGAAACCAGCCCGCAAGCCCCGGCGTCGAACCATCACAATTAGTAATGCTTGAGGCGGTTCCGGCAAACACTCGGCCGATACTTTTGCCCGAAGCAGCCCGCAGATAGACTGTCTGAACGCCCAACGTAAAATCGTGATTAATGAAAGCTTGGACCGGCTGGGCCCCGTTAGCTCCGCCTAGCGTCGCCACATGAGCATCCATAATATTGGCAAGCAAACCGCTCCTCATCCAGTTCGTCGTCGTCGTCGTAATCGCGGCGCTAGATCCAGAGATCGTTCCTGTGAGATTAAATGCCTGAGCGCCGGAATTATAGTTAATCGGAATATTCTGAGAATAGTTGCCAGCGACTGTCGGATTAAAGGCCACCGGAATATCGCAAAGCGAATTAGCGGCGAGAGTCGCTCCACAGAGCGCGTGAATACAGTTTACGTTAGCCGTAAGATAGGCGAACGGAGGATTCAAAGTACCCAGTGAGATATTGGTCGCAGGAATTCCTCCCGAGTTCGTAAGCACCGCGCACCCCAATATGGGTGCCGCAATGGGAAGGACGACATTCTGAAAATTTGCCGGGTTACCCGCCAACGTCAGATTTGCCGCTAATACCGCGGTTCCGCTAAACGCGACACTCAACGTTTGAGTCTGTCCCGTAGCGATCGTGGCTGAAATGGCCGCCGTCGCTGTTGAGCCACCGTCAATAGGTGTGTAAATTCAGATCAAGCGGCGATCGCTTTTTCTCCCAGTTCCAACTCGATGACGGCCAATCCGTCCTCGAACTTTTTTCCTGCGTGAACGTCTGCGAGCAACTCCGGCGCGTTTAGCTTGC
>JBBQIT010000336.1:0-5279 GCA_038325205.1 Bdellovibrionota bacterium | reverse complement strand
CACCCAAGCGGTGATCATTTCCGGGACTTGCGATAGAAGCTCTCAAAGCATCGGCATGCTCAAAGACCGCTTTTAATACGACGGAACATACGACCAAAAATCGTAAGTTCTGATGAGGTGTCGTACCCGGATCTAGGAGATTCTCGCCCTTGTCATTGCTCATGCTCCAGTTGCAGTGCTTTCCGCTGCCGTTAATATTAGCGAACGGCTTTTCGTGGAGTAAGCAAATCAAACCATGTCGGTTCGCGATTCGCTTTAAAGTCTCCATCGTAAGCGCATTGTGATCTGCGGCAACGTTGGCATTTTCAAAGATGGGCGCCAACTCGAACTGGCTGGGAGCGACTTCGTTATGACGGGTCTTTACCGGAACTCCCAAACGATAGAGCTCGGTCTCTAAATCTTCCATGAAAGTCTTTACTCGGCTCGGAATCGCACCGAAGTAATGATCTTCTAACTGCTGGCCGCGAGGAGAGGAAGCTCCTAACAGCGTTCGTCCCGTCATTACGATATCCGGGCGCTGCATCGCAAACCTGCGATCGATCAAAAAGTATTCTTGCTCGGTTCCCAAAGTCGCCGTGACGTTCTTCACATCCACATCGCCAATCAGCTTTAGGAAATCACAAGCTTCTCGGTTGAGCACTTGCTGCGAGCGAAGCAAAGGCGTTTTGTTGTCCAGCGCTTGGCCGTGATAGCCGACAAAAACAGTCGGGATACAAAGCGTTTTGCCGTATTCGCCTTCGACAATAAAAAGAGGCGAAGAAGGATCCCAGGCTGTATAGCCACGGGCTTCAAAAGTAGATCTCATTCCGCCGCTGGGAAAGCTGGAAGCATCAGGTTCGCCCTGAATCAGCTGGCTACCAGTAAACCGCTCAATCACTTTCAATTCGGAATGATTGGAGTGTTGGATAGAGATGAAGGCGTCATGCTTTTCTGCGGTAAGACCGGTCATCGGCTGAAACCAATGACAGAAATGAGTCGCGCCTTTTCCGACTGACCATTCTTTCACCGCAAGAGCTATCGAATCCGCTACATCGGTGCTAAATTTCTTTCCCTGCTCTAACGAGCGAACCACCGCTTGGTAATGATCTTTGGGGAGCTTTTCTCGCATCTGCCCAAGACCAAAAGTAAGTTCACCGAAATACTCCGATATGGCAGGAATCGTCCCGCTCCCGTTCACCGATCCGATTTTATGTTTCGTAGGCGCAGATTCGCCTATGGACTTTAGCGTCATGAATCTAGCATTCATTGGGGTGTTTTCCGTGGTTAGCATGTGGGTTCCTCTCAGCGTCTTTTAGAATAAAAAAAACTCTAAAAAACTAGGTTTAGAGTTCTCTACCTGCGAGGATCACGGCTACACCGGCCCAACGAAAGTAAAAAACTTGGCTCATTATGGGACAAGATTTCAGCGCTCGCAAGCGGCGTCTGAGTCACTTAGAAGATTTATTTCACCGCTTTGCGGTAGGCGCTGCAAAGCCCAATTGATAGGGGGAGTTAACTTACCTTCCCCTAGCCCATGGGACCGTAAACCCCCAAACCCAAAAATCCGAAAAAGAAGAAAAAAAATACCCTCCCAAAATTGCCAGCGATGCCAAGTCCAAACTTTTCGACTCGCCAGCCTCCGGCACGGGCACCGTTAGAGGCTCGGTGATGTGGTCAACTCAGAATCGAAAGTTACTTCACGCGCTTTTTAATCCGCAGAAAATTGCTCTCGCTCCAACGTGGGAAGCTCGGTGTTTCCCTGAGCGAAGCGACAGCACGACCGCCTCGCTCTTTATGTCCGGACATAAAACAGATCCACATTTTAGAAAGTCCCACAAAAGCGCTGGATCGAGATCTCATGATCCTACATATCTTTAGTATAGTTGGGGCAGGTTCCCCTTCCGTCATTGTGACGGAAGGGCGAGTGAAAAGACGGTCCGTACCGTTAGATGTGATCAATCATGAAGTCGAGATACATCACGTTACGCCAGTTTCAGAAGGGGGATTAAGTACTCTAGAGAATTTAATGACTCTTTGCTCGGCTCATCATCGGATTGAACATTCTATTGATAGGTATCAAGCTTCTTAACCACTTTGTCATAGTAGGAGTCGCCTGGCCGGACGTAGTTCTTGGCGCGGTTCCAATATTGCTTAGCTTCATCGATACGGTTCATGCTCTCAAGGATGTAGCCACGTACGTAAGCCTCTTTGGCCAAGCGTTCGAGTTGTTTTTTGGTTTTACCCAGAAGGTCTTTGGCTTCGTCGTATTGCGGATTTCGTTTAATCATCTCTTCGCAAAGATCCCGAGCGGCGTTGTAATCGCCTTCCGCGTATTTCTCTTTGGCTTCCGTCAAGAAAGGCTCGAACTCTTCTTTTTGAAGCATGTGAGCGCGATCGATAATCTGTTTGGCTTCGTTGAGATACTGGGTATCCCCTTTGAGCTCGATCAATCGAATCTGCTCAGCAGTGTCAATCGCTTCTTGGTAGCTCTTTCTCGCAAAGGCTTCGACAGCCTTTTGGAATAGATCTTTCACCGATTTAACTTTGTCGCGCTCAGGATCTTTATCGGGCGGAACCTGATTTACATCTTTGATCTTAAACTCTGCGGCCTTTAATCCTTTGATGGCGATAGCGTTGTTCGGATCTAAAGTTATCGCCGAGTTGAAGTTCTCAGCGGCTCTCTCGAAATCCCCCTGCTTCAAATACTCAACGCCGTCATCCAACAGCATTTGCAGTTCGGCCTTATCGTCTTTCTTTGCTTTTTCGGCGGCGTCTTGCACATGTTTTTCCGCCATACGACGAGAATATTGGTCCAATAATTCCTTAGACTGCTTGTAGTAAGGCAAGACTTCGTGAATCTTGCGAAGATTACTAACCGCTTCGTCGTAGTTATCCTGCTCGGCCGCGCGAAGGGCCGAATTGTATCGTCCTTCGATAGCTCGTTGCATCTCAGGCGAAAGTTCCAAATATTCCTTCGACATCAGTGGCGGAGGCCGGACTTCGTTGATATTGGGGAGAACTGGAGGCGCCGGATTCGTACTGGTCGTTGCCGTGGTGTCTTTCTTAACTTCTTTCTTTCCTTCCGGCAGTACGAAATAAAGCGCTCCCAAAAGTATGATTGTCGCGAGAGCTATTCGCGTAGTCTTAGAGATTCCCTTTTTCCCGGTCACTGACGGCGCCTGTAGGGAAGGGCCGTGATTTACAAATTCGTTTTGGCCCGCCTGCGGCCTTCTCAACTCTAGAAGGACATTGTCGTTATTGGGATCCCACTGAAGCGACTTCGTGTCCTCTTGTACGATCGCTGGCGAAGATCTCTCTAGAGCGAGTGCGCCCCCTCGGCCCATAGCGCCTGAGATGACATCATGAATAAGAAACTTAATCTTAGTTCTGCCTAACTCAACCGTATCAAAACTGTTCAACGGATGCTCAAGGACTCGCACGCCGTTTACATATGTCCCATGACGGCTATTGAGATCAATAAGGCGATAGCCCATTCCCACGCGAGCAATCTTGGCATGAACGCGAGAAAGCTTGTCGTCATCAAGGAAAATATCTGCGCGCTTGCTTCTTCCGAAGGTGACTTCGTAAGTTTCAAGCATCATCTCTTCGCCTTTGCGAGGTCCGTCGGTGAAGACAAGCTTCGCAACGACCGGCTTCATCTCAACTACGGTCTCAGCGCGATTAAGAGCGGCGGTGCCTTCGGTCTGTAGCATCGGCCCATCAGCGGGAAATGAAGCTTCGTGACGAGGAAGTTCGGGAATCCCCTGTCCCACTTGGCTTAATTGATTTTCAAAGAGGCTTCGGACCACTTCGTCGTCCCCACCGCCACCTTTGCCCTCTTCGTTATTTTCCGAAGGCGCTGCTTCTGAAGGAGGAGGAGGATCCTCACCCATTATATTGGGCTCAAGGGCGATAGAGCCGGCGTCTGCCCCGTGAATGACAATAATCTTAAAAGGGCCAATCACTAGCTCATCGCCGTCTTTAAGCTCCGCGGTCTCTAAAGTCTTCCCATTAATGCGAACTTTCCCTGACGAACTCATGTTCGTGAAATACACCGTGGATTCGCTCACGCGAATTTCTATGTGACTACGGCTTACGCTATCGCTAGCTAAGACGATGTCAGAGAATTCAGAACGGCCAAGACGGAACACTCCCTCTCCAAATACTTTGGAGGAGATTTCCTGGTCTCGTTCATATACTTTAACCGTTATCTTCATGGAAACTGTTCTGCCGCTTGCAAGCGCCTTTCACACTGCGAGATATTCTTCTCCGCAATTCCCACCATGGGATCAGTGGGGCGATGGTCCATATTTTTTATGACCTGTTTAAAGTGGAACATCGCTCGTTGGTATTGCATCGACTCTAAATATTTTTGCCCCATCTCCATGTTTTTCTTAGCCTGCATTTCCACTTGATAGATGCTTAGTTTCAAGTAGTACTGCGCTAGTTCATGGTTCCGATACAAGGAGACAGACGCTCTAAAATCTTCGATCGCTCGGTGATAATTACCATTGAGATATTCTCTTTGGCCCTTACGAAAATAACTCTCGGACTCTCGAACGGTGGAATTGTTCAAATCCATCTTATCGAGCTTTTGTTCCATTTTGCTCAAAGCCGGATCTTCCAGCTGCGTAATCGTATGTTCGTTCTTCACGTCCAAGGTCGGCTTCTCTAGCTTTTTAGCCTCCGTCCCCGGAGTTTCCGCCGTCGTGGTCGCTGGATCGGCGGCCGGCTTATCACCTTGAGAAACGTAATAGAGGACGAAAAGTCCCAACCCCAAAAGTCCGTAGATGAGGGGGCGGTTACTTCTTCGTGCCGAAGCCTTGGGAAGCCCTACTTCTTTACCGTAGGCCGCCTCGTTGATCTCAGCGTGATAAGAGCCTTCCACTGCATTCTCGCTCGGCAAATGGCATCTAAAGACGAAATTTCCGATCTGAACAATGTCACCATCAACCAGCTGCCCCGCGGGAACTGCATTTCCGTTGATAAGAACGCCATTCTTGCTCTTATTATCGCGAACCACTAAAGAGCCATCCGCTTCTCGCTCAAGAACGGCGTGATAACGTGACACAGCTTCGCTCACAATAACGACGTCGTTATTTTCGCTACGGCCGATCGTTAACCTATTGCCGGTAAGCTCATAGGTTCGCCCTCGCTCTCCTCCCGAAACTTGTTCGAGAAAGGGAGCTGTCTGACCGGGCGACAAAGATTTGGCTCTTTGACTCAACTCTTACCTCATACCAATCGCACTATGACCAAAACAAATCGTATGTCGGCGTTGCGATCTTTGTGCGCCATCG
>JBBQIT010000335.1:0-5303 GCA_038325205.1 Bdellovibrionota bacterium | reverse complement strand
TCTTGGGCTTGCGATTGTTCACCGAATTGTGACGGATCATGGCGCCGTGGTTCGCGTAGTGGAGAATCAGCCGAAAGGCGTCTGCTTCGTGATAGAGTTCCCCGAAAGTTTGATAGTGGGTTCTAGGGCTCACGCAGATGCAGTTGCCGGCAGTAAGAGGACTGAAAGCGGCGCCGGGCCGGAGCTTACGCCCGTCTGAAGTCTAGAGTTTTACTAGGAATCTATGGTACTTAAGCGTGTATTGCTGATAGATGACGAGGAGAACATCTTAGCATCCCTAAAAGGGGTGTTAACCGATGAAGGCTTCGTCGTGGAAACCGCTAAAAGCGGCGCGCTTGGGATCCCACTGCTAAAAAAATTCCACCCCGATGTCATTTTTCTCGATATCTGGATGCCCGAAGAAGACGGCATCAGTGTGCTGCAAAAGATTAAAAAGATAGATCCTCAGGCAAATGTCGTCATGATGTCTGGCCACGGCACCGTTGAAACTGCGGTGAAGACAATAAAACTAGGTGCTTTCGATTTCCTGGAAAAGCCGCTCCATTTCGACAAAGTTCTTTTGCTCTTAAAGCACGTCTTTGATCTGAGAGAGCTAGAAAATGAAAATCGTTATCTGCGCGAAGAGCTCCATGAAGAAGAAAAACTGATTGGCCACAGCGACGTCATGGAGCGACTCAAACATTTAATCGCGGTCGCAGCCCCTTCTAATGGTTGGGTGTTACTCACCGGCGAAAATGGAACGGGCAAAGAGTTGGTTGCGCGCGCACTTCATCATGGAAGCCCCAGAGCTAGAGAGCGTTTTGTGGCGGTTAATTGCGCTGCCATCCCCGATGAACTGATCGAAAGCGAGCTCTTTGGACACGAGAAAGGCTCCTTCACCGGCGCTCACGATCGAAAGATTGGAAAGTTTGAACAAGCCCATGGCGGGACCCTTTTCTTAGATGAAGTGGGGGACATGGGGCTAAAGATGCAGGCAAAGATCTTAAGAGCCCTTCAAGAAAGCTGCATTCAAAGAGTTGGCGGCGACGAATCCATTGAGTTGGATCTTAGAGTGATCGCCGCTACGAATAAGGAATTGCGCAAAAGCATTAAGGCCGGGGAGTTTCGAGAAGATTTGTATTATCGTCTCAATGTGATTCCTATAGTAGTGCCACCGTTACGATCTCGGAAGGAAGACATTGCGAAATTGGTCGAGCATTTCATGCGCCGTTACTCAGCAGGAAAGACCAGGCGTGTCACTGACGGGACTTTGCGCCTTTTGCAAAGTTACCCGTGGCCGGGTAATGTTCGAGAGTTAAAGAATTGGGTCGAAAGAGCCTGTTTGCTCTCCCATACGGAAGTTATAGAGCCTTTTGGACTGGACCCCATCGATACTTCGGCGGCTACACCGCTTGAGTTAGATGATGTGTTTGGTCTTGGGGAGAAGAGCCTCCGCAACGCGCGTGCGATTTTCGAAAAGCAGTTTATTATGAAAATGCTTTCCGAAAATGGCGGCAACGTTTCGCGAACCGCGCAGACTATCGGCGTTGAGCGAAGTCATCTTCACAAGAAGATGAAAATGTACGGCATCGAGATATCAGGGAACGGATAATATGATCGATTTCTTCGGCTCCAAAGTGCTTCGTCGGAAAACCCGGGAAATTAACGTCGGGCCGCTGAAACTGGGCGGTACGAATCCCATCCGAGTGCAGTCGATGACGACTCCGAAGACGGCAGACGTCGATGCGGTCGTAAAACAGGTTTTAGACTTAGAAGCCGCTGGTTGCGAAATCGTCCGCATCACCGTGAATGATCAAGAAGCGGCTGATGCCCTTCCGCACATTCTTAAAAAGATTAACGTACCCGTCGTTGCCGATGTCCATTTCGACTACAAGATGGCGATGGAGGCTTTGAAGTACGATATCGGTTGTGTGCGAATCAATCCTGGAAATATAGGCGCGGAATGAAAGACGCTGGAAATTGTTCAGAAGGCAAAAGACCGCGGCATCAGCATGCGTATCGGTGTCAATGCAGGCTCGCTTGAAAAACCGATTCTAAAAAAATACGGCCATCCGACACCAACGGCCCTAGTCGAAAGTGCTTTGACGCATATCGAGCTCATCGAAAAGCAGGATTTTTATAATTTTAAAGTTTCGATAAAGTCATCCGACGTGATTTCTAATTATCAAGCCTATGCTTTGCTCTCGGCGAAGACCGAAGCTCCCCTACATGTGGGAGTAACCGAAGCAGGGACCAAAAATTACGGTACGGTGAAATCGTCGGTAGGAATTGGAAGCCTTTTACTGGCCGGCATTGGCGACACCATTCGAGTGTCGCTCAGTACCGACCCGGTGGAAGAGGTAAAGGCGGGAGTCTACATTCTTAAGTCGCTAGGACTCAAAGACGACGCTCCTGAGATTATTGCCTGCCCCAGTTGCGGACGTGCGGATATCGACGTTTACGCTTTGGCGGAGGAAGTCGAACGCCGGGTCCTAGGGCTCAAGAAAAATATTAAAATCGCCGTCATGGGTTGCGTGGTAAATGGCCCGGGCGAGTCTATGGAAGCTGACATCGGAATTGCCGGAGGCAAAGGCGAAGGTCTTGTCTATAAAAAGGGCAAGGCGATCAAAAAGGTGCCGGAAGCTGAGATGTTGTCTTATCTTATGAGCGAAATCGAACGAATGTAGCTCGTAGGGCTAGCAATCCGTATTCACGCCACAAATATCGACGTTATAATCCCGAATCACTTTGTTGAAGAGCTGTTTGCTTTCCGCTGTATCCGTACGAATGAAGTGGTTGGTTCCGGTAACTGGAGAAGTTCCCACGCCCATGATTCCGATTTTTCGTGCGGAATAGACGAAAGCAGGACTGCCGGAGTCTCCTTGAGCTAAAGAAGGTCCGCTAGACGAAGAGATGATCTCAAGGTTCGTCATGCGAGAAACTTTGGTTTGTCCTATCCTCAGCACTTTGTGGTCGTTGTATCCCAAGTCATTGCTTCCATACCCTAAGAAAGCAATTTGATCTCCCACTTGCGCAGTTCCGCTGATGCTGGCAGCGCGAACAGGAACCGTGTCTTGGAAAATTACGGCTACCGCTAAATCGTGACCGCGACTATCGCAGTAAGGGCTAATCACTCCCATGGCCCGATACACTCGACCTTCCATTTCAAAGGTGACCAAAGGGTTTTTCGGATCGATGCAATGGGCAGCCATTAAAAGAGCGCGCGGGCCGACAATGGTTCCGGTGCAAGTATTAGTTCCGCTTGAAAGGGAAACGACTTCGGGGAAAAGCGTTGAACTTACGGGTTCTCCTCCCAGTACTTGGGATTGGACGGGACTGGCGTTGATAGATGTGGCCCATAGTAGAAATAGGACGGGGCACAGCTTTCCAAATTCTTTAATCGACATGGAAGGCCTCCGCAGGGAAGTTGGGATTTGTAGGGTGAAGCGTTTAGGGACTATTTATTTTAGCATCGAGACCCTTGGCCAACAAGGGGGACGCGGCACAAAGTGCTCCCGACCCTTATGGAACAGGGGTTTTGGGGTTGTTATGTTTGTGAAACCAATTTTGAGATGTGATCTAGTCTGTTTTACGATAGGCTCCCGCCATGGCAGACAGAATTACGCCTCGTTCTAAAGACTTTAATGAATGGTACACCGACGTGATTAGCCACGCTAAGCTGGCTGATTACAGTCCGGTTCGTGGATGTATGGTGCTTCGTCCTAATGGATATGCCCTTTGGGAAGTGCTGCAAAAGGATCTGGATCGACGTTTTAAGGAAACCGGCCATCAGAATGCGTACTTCCCGATGTTCATTCCGGAAAGCTTCCTTAATAAGGAAAAAGATCACGTAGCAGGCTTTGCCCCGCAATGCGCTGTGGTGACTCACGGCGGTGGAAAGAAATTAGAAGAACCCCTTGTAGTTCGGCCTACTTCGGAAACTATCATCAACGCGATGTACTCGAAGTGGATTCAAAGTTATCGCGATCTTCCCGTGCTCATTAATCAGTGGGCGAATGTCGTGCGATGGGAGATGCGAACCCGTCCCTTTTTGAGGACAATGGAATTTTTGTGGCAAGAAGGACACACCTGTCACGAAACTGCCGAAGAGGCGGTGAAGGAAACGCTGAAGATGCTAGACGTGTATCAGACGTTCCTAAGAGAAATCTTTGCGATTCCGGTAGTTCCTGGCGAAAAGACCGCGAGTGAGAAATTCGCGGGTGCCCAGCAAACTTATTGTGTCGAAGCGATGATGCAGGACAAAAAAGCGCTCCAGGCGGGGACCTCTCACTTTTTCGGAACTAAGTTCGCTGAAGCGTTCGACATCAAATTTCAGGACCGTACGGGAAAAAATCAGTTTGTGCACCAGACCAGCTGGGGTGTCTCTACCCGTTTAATCGGCGCGCTTATCATGACCCATAGTGATGACCAAGGGTTGGTTTTGCCTCCTAAGGCAGCTCCCACCCCCGTCGTCATTGTGCCTATTTTGGCAAAAGGGAAAGACAATGGCCCCGTGCTCGAAGTCTGCAAAAAACTCCAAGCCGAGATCAAGAAAACCGTACACTGTCATTTAGATGCTCGCGAAGAGCACAGTGCAGGTTACAAATTCAACGAATGGGAGATCCAAGGAATTCCCGTTCGAGTGGAAATCGGACCGCGAGATCTAGCAGACAACATTTGTGTCGTCGCCCGTCGCGACGGAATCAAAACCAAAGTTAAGTTAGATGAAGCGGTAGCTTTTGTCGAAAAAACGCTCGAAGAGTTCCAACATGTTCTTTACGAAAAGGCCCGAAAGCATCTCTCGGACAATACGTTCCTAGAGGACAACTGGGACAAGTTCAAAGAGAGACTAGACGCCGAGGCCGGCTTTTACCAAATGCACTGGTGCGGAAGTGGTGGCTGTGAGGCGAAGGTAAAAGAAGAAACCAAAGCCACCATTAGATGCATTCCTTTCCAGCAAATTCGGGAAAGCGGAGCCTGCATCTATTGCAAAGCGCCCTCAACTGGACGCGTCATTTTCGCGCGAAGTTACTGATTTCTGGCTCTAGCTTTTATTCGGTCGTCAGGTACACTAAATAGGTGTCCCCCCTAAATTCTAATTCCCTTAAAAAAATCGGGTACGCGTTTGTCTGCGGATTGGTCTGCCTTTCGACCGCCGCTATGGCCGAAGCGCCTTCAGACCCTAATCAAGCGGCAGCAATTGCTCAGCCGGCTGCGCCCGCAGTTGCAGATCCTGCAGCAGCCCAGCCAGTGCAACCACTGGCCGCAGCTCCGGATCCAGCTCAAATGCAAGTGGCCCCAGCAACCCCGGGAACACCTGCGCC
>JBBQIT010000334.1:0-5319 GCA_038325205.1 Bdellovibrionota bacterium | reverse complement strand
AATGCGTTATCAACTTTGATAGAGCGGCGACCAAAGAAGATCACTTGCATCGCATTGGACGAACGGGACGTTGTGGAAAAGAAGGCGTTGCGATCAATTTCGTCGATGAGGATTCGCCCGGATTTCGCCCCAATCGTGGTGGACAGTCAAACTTCGAAAGACCTCGATTCGACAAACCCCGATTTGATAGGCCTAACTTCGGAAATTTCGCTGGAAATAATTTTGCAGGGACAACCGATCGATCGGCTCCTCGTCCGCAAGCCCCTCGTCCAGAATTCAAACGTTCCGAAGCACCAAAGCCCAATGTTTCGCGACCGGTTTTCGAAAAGCCCCGCATTGATCCATTGAAGCCAGAATTTATTCCGGCTCCTCTGGCCAACACTTTGGGCGTACAACCGAAAAAGACGCCTAAGCCTACGAAGCCCACTAAGACCCAGCAGAATTATATGTCGAAGCGGGTAATTGCCGAGAAGAAGGGTTCTGGAAACAGTTTCGGATTCAGACGGCAAGCTTCCGCCACTCCGGGGCTGTCCGGGGACGTTCGCTTCTTTAGAGCGGGCGAAGATGCTGGGCGACATCGTTACCAATCCGAAGAAGAGCTAAATCTCTTGCGACCGAAAAAAGCCCCGGTCGATTTCGTTCGCGGCAAAGCCGGATCAGTTCGAAGAGCGAAACAAGCTCCGATGGCCTAAGACTCACACTTCACTATTCTAGAAACGAGACCGGGGAGCAAAAATTTGCGCTCTCCAGGACCGCTATTTTTGCGATCCCAGTGTACTAAGTAGACGCCAGAGTCTCCCCAGATTGAGTGTTGAACCATCCAGAGTTCATCGGGTTCGCAGATCATGCTATCGATGAAGTCATTTACTTGGGCCTCGTAGTTAGTTTCGGGTTTTATCCCGCTTACCAGCTTTTCCAAGTAAGAGTAGACCGGCACGGTGAACCCATTCTCTGAGGGAATGTCTCTCGACACTAGAGTGGATCCGTCTTTTTTGTCTAAGCACATGTCGAAGACGCGGCCGCGCTCGGCAAAAGCGTAAGAGTTTTTCAAGATTCCCGCGAGATCAAACTCTTTTACGACGGGAACATAGGGATAGTCCAAGGAAGGAAGGGAAAAACTGACCCACAATCGTTTCGCCGTTTCATCTACTAAGAGATTGTAGTTAGGAAAGAGGACCGTCTTGGTAGCTAGCGCCGTAGAACGATCTTCCTCGAGCGATTTTCCAAAGTGAACTAATCTCGCGTTGTGTTCTTTTTCATCTACATTCAAAGACCAGCCGTCGGCTCCATTGTAATAGGCCTGGCGGGAGTCGAAAGCCCAGGAGCCCTTTGTCTTCTTTTTCGTCACCCCTTGGGCATCTTTCTCTTCGAGCATTCCGTCGAGGGCGAGGGAAAGAAAAGTTCCTCCGTGAAAATCGCTGACTAACTTTTCGGAGGCTCCGAAGGAAGTGGGTTGAAGTGATTTGTCCCAGCGTTTCAAACTTTGACCGTCGGTTGTCCACAGAGCACAAGTGCCGGGATCTAGCGCTGAACTTACGGTCGGAATCTGCTCGATTATCTTGGGGGGACTGATTCCGTCGGTAACGCCAAGAAAGTTTTGGCCTACGATCCAAATCGTGGCGCCTTGCGCTTGAGTTGCTAAGAGCAGCCACAATACCGATAGTCGACATCCCATGGTATCCCCCGATGGTGAGTTCGAACCTATTATAGTACAGCTATTTGGCCGACGCCCTAGTCATCTTGTAACTTAAAACCAATCGCATTAAGTCGCTGGCGCACTTCGGCGAGCATGACTTCTCCGAAGAGGGGGTATTCGAGGAGAGTCGTCGAGCTCCTGTTACGGAGATCGGCTACGGTGATGATGTTGTATTTTTTAAAAAAGGTGGGGAATCTTTGGCTAAAGCTTAAGGAGTCTACTCGAACGGCCAAGCGATCCAATTCCGGCATTTCTTTGAGTTGGGGAACGGGAACTCCTTCCACTGACATCAAAGGTTGCTTAAGGGTTAGTGCTCTCAACGTTAGCGCGGCTACGACTTCGTCCACTCTCCCGCGCTCGAAATGAGCAACATTCCTCAGCTGCTCGTCAGTGGTATCTTGCAGTTGGCGCAAGGTGACGATTCCTGCGTCTCTCATTAAAATTATTTCCGTGCGGGGACTGAGCGCTAACTCCTTAATCGACACAGGAGCGTCTTCCCAGCTCGTTTCTGGAGGCAATCGGCCGAAAGCGAGTTTTAGATAGTAAATGCCTTCTTTGACGGCTCTACGGGTATGACCTTCAGCACGAGCCATGATAGGAGCGAGCTCGGCGAAAGGCCGGATACCGCCACCATCCAAACCGAATCGCAAAATCATGGCTTGAAGGTGTTTGTCGGGAGCGTAAAGAAAGAGATGACGAAGGAGCTTAAGCGGCCGCGGAAACCGTTCCGCTGAGACGCCGTTTTTATCGTCGTTGTTTAGCGCCACACGGTATCCTTTGAATTCTTGCGCTAAAAACGCAATAGCGGCACTTTCAATGAGATCATACGTACAGGGCTGGCCGGCGCCATCCTTCAGAACAAAACAGACGCAAGGATTCGCAGAGTCGGGGATGACAGGAGGCTCCTTGCTGGGTTCCCCCAAGGCAATCCCGGCAAGGGCGCAAACGAGTAACGACGGACAGAGTAAACGGGGCAAAGAAAATGGCATGGGGCTTACTAGCACAGGGAATGGCAAATTTCTAGGGGAGGAACTCTAAAGGTTTTGGAAAAAGAGAAGGCCCGGGCCCTCCACCTGTGGCTTGCTCTGGGACTCGTTGAGGAGGCGTTTAAAACGGCAGAAACACTTACCTGAACTTCCCGCTCTTGGATGGTGTTTGGAGTAAAGTGCCTTGGAGACGTAATTTTCTTTGCATCGGATTTACTCCACTGGGACCCGCTGTCTGTCTTTCTCTGAGGTTGGAAGGCGTTGGGGTTTTCGAGCGGCGAAATCCGAGAGGAATTTACGCTTTCGAGTGAAGACCTGTTTCTTGGGTTTTTTTGAATTAGCTTTTGGGGAAAATGAAAACAGTGGTGGATGTGCTGGAAGAGGCACACCTCTTGCAAATCTCCGTTTCGGTCGTGTTCCTGAAGCTGCACGCTTCGGAGAATGCGACTATCGGTTTACACAGGTGCCCCTAAACGGCAGGCACAGGAGACGCGCTGTATGCAATTTCGGACAATCCCCATTTTGATGTCGATACTCTTCTTTTCTGTCGCCGGCTTTGGTGACGAGCCGATTTCTCAGGCTAAGCTAAATCAACGCCTTGTGACTGCCATAGATACCGGCGGTGACCAGCTTCTAGTCCAGAGTATTCTTAATCAAGGGGCAGACCCCGACGTTTTCTATAGTCAAGATGGGAATAGTTCGCCAGTTATCTACCTTGCGATCGGTGAGGGAAGGAAAGGAAATTTCGGACCACTGCGGGCGCTCTTGAAAAATGGAGCCGATCTCTCTGATGCGAAGATATTGGGCTATGCTGCTGGAAATACCCGTTTCGACAAACTAGAGCGTTCCGACTCACAGGAGGTCGTTCGCCTACTCTTGAAATATGGGGCGGAGCCTGGCGAAGGACTAAAATCTTTGGAAAGGGCGAAATCTAATTTGGGGAATGAGGAATTAAACGTTCAATATTTCGCGAAGCTAAAGGGCATGATCGAGATCGCACAAGCTGAACCCGCGGATACCCGCTATCTTCGAGTCCATGCACAGAGATTGGGAGATCTTCACCTTCAAACGGGTAGAAATCATTCCGGCAATTAAGACGAGAGATCCTTTTGTTCCGGGGTGAGAATTGCGGTCATATCCGTTTCTATAAAACCTGGAGCGACCGCGTTCACGCGGATGTTTCGTGACGCTAACTCACGCGCCATGGTTTTGGTCAGACCAATCAGACCCGCTTTCGCCGCGCAGTACGCCGCTTGCCCCGGATTTCCAGTTACGCCAACAATCGACGAGATGTGAATAACCGATCCTTTTTAGGGGCCCCCGGTGCGGATTCCACCATCTCTTTGTTTTAGATCTGTTTAATTATCCCAATCCAAAAGACTCTCTGGGGGCGCGTCCCGCAAGGCCCGATCGAGTTCGGGAACGAGAAGGGCTCGTTGCGCTTTAAGAAGGCCTGAGAACGCAGTCTTGCCACTAGTCTCCACGTTAGCTTGGCGGGTAAGTGTTTCTGCCGTTTTAAAGGCCTCCTCAACGAGGCCCAAAGCGAGCCACAGGTGGATGGCCCGGGCCTTCTCTTTTTCCAAAACCTTTGTCGTGATGTGCGGCATATTGGTAATCGAAGGGCCGACGGCCACATGGTGACTATCGGCGAGGGCGCGCAAGGCGACCAGGCCGTTCGGAACCGCTTCCCAGAATCGTGCCGCGTACCTTAGAAAATGAGGATGCATCAGTTTGTGGCTGGGAGCATGGGTGGTGCGAACTCGGAAGTAGGCCTGAGAGATGGCTGCCATGGCG
The DNA here is from genome assembly GCA_038325205.1 of Bdellovibrionota bacterium. GTDB lineage: Bacteria > Bdellovibrionota > FAC87 > UBA2466 > UBA2466 > JBBQIT01. The sequence continues at coordinate 843 of JBBQIT010000334.1, read as the reverse complement.
AAGGCACCTTCAATCGCTTTTTCCTGAGCCGATGCATTTTCCAACCGCAGACAGAGCAGCACCTTTTTGGCGTCTGGAGTGATCCAAAAAGGGAGGGAACAGTCGTCTGGATTCTCCCCCTGCATTCGATAAAGACTCCACCCATCCGATTCCAAAAATTCCCAGCGCCTTCGTGTCACTTCCGAAAGACTTGCCACCGGAGAAAAGGCCATGAGCGTCGATTGCGGATAATTCTTAGCAAGAGGCCAATCTTTTTCCAGGGCGATCCAGGGAAGCTCGGCAAAGAAACGGGGTGGTAGCCGGTCCTCTAAAGAAGGGGAAACAAAAGTTACCTGCCAAGAACGGTCGTTCACCGAGAACTGATATTCTCGATACCCTCGAACGAGATCACGGCGATTTTTTTCAACCTGTAACATCAGATGATACCGATCGCGTAACTTTATTCCCCCGGCTTCAAGCCTCTGCGTGGCGTTGGACAGAAACTTTAGCGTTGCCCGTCGATTGGCGGGGGTCAGCATGATCCGCACGCTTAGTTTGTCGTCGGTGAAAGCCACTACCTGTCCACAATGCTCTCCCAGCTGGACAGTGCTACCCACTGCGAAACGATTATTGGGTTCTCCACCCCAGAGAGGCGAAATAACACCAACGGAAAGTAGGAACAGGATGGACCAATGCACCTAAATCACCCCCGGTAATTGCTGAGTTTTTTATCTGTTGGGGCTTGGTGTCAAGTGCCCGTTCCTTGGGTGACCACTTTTGCGCTACGATCACGTCCCATCGGTCGCCCTGTTTGAGTGTTCGATTCTCGTTTGGTTTTGGGGTAAACGGTTGAAAATTACGGAG
>JBBQIT010000333.1:0-5359 GCA_038325205.1 Bdellovibrionota bacterium | reverse complement strand
TGCGCGCTGGCTTTCAGGAAGTGATTCGACGAGACTTGGACGTTATCGTTGTCATCGCGGGCAATAATAAGGACGAGCCCCAAGAGATTCCCCAGCTCCTAAATCCTATTGCTGACGGTAATGCGATTTTCGTTCAGGGCTCTCGGTTTCTATCAGGCGGTGGATATGGTGGCGATATGCCGCTCTATCGAAAGTTTGCGACTCGTCTGCATCCTTTTCTTTTTTCGCTTGCGACCGGAAAAAAGCTGACCGAATCCACAAACGGATTTCGTGCTTTTCGAAAAGAGCTCTTAAAAGACGAGCGAATCAATCTCAACCAAGACTGGTTAGATAATTACGAGCTAGAGCCGTATCTCTACTTCAAGACGATCACGTTGGGATATACGACGGCCGAAGTTCCCGTTACGAAAATTTATCCTCCACGCAAGATTGGAAACACCAAGATGCGCCCGCTCACGGGATGGTGGAGTATCCTCAGACCCATGTTTTTGTTGCGATTTGGGTTAAGGAAATAGACAGAAACTTTGAAATCTAGTAATTAAACTCTCCTCGATGAAAGTCTTAATCTCTTTTCGAGGGGCCTACCCCCTCTATCTCACTTTCGGGTTCTTGCTGTTCTCGGCAAAGCCATGTCTTGCGAATGGGGACCTTCTGGGCTTGCCGATTAAGCTATTGAATCAATGTGGGCTGGCGGCGGCTAGGGAATCCAAACCCGTTGCGCCTCTCACCAGGGATCAGATTAAAACGAAAGTCGCGGAGAAGACCTTTCCGGTGCTAGCTCATAAATCGGATCTGATGACTTGGATCGGAAATCTCTACACTTTGATCCTAAGCCTTCCTAAGGAAACGCCGTTCGAAGAAAGGGTTCAAACCTTTTCGATTGGCGTGAGTGCCATTAGGGACTTGGCGAAGCAGCGGTTGAAAATGAATTGGTGCGCCTATCCTGCTTTTTGGGGCGATGGCTCCGTCATTTTTTATGGTTCCGAAGATAATGTTCTGATTTTTTTTCGAGATGGTCGGATCTTAAAAGGTCTCATCCCTGAAATTATGGTGGAACTGGGTATGCCGCCAGAGCCTCTCGAGACTTATCAATTGGTTGAACTACTTCCTCGCTAGCCTTTCTCTGTAGAGTCGGCTAAACGCAGTCTTATGATTCGAATATTCTTAATCGCGGCTCTGGGTTTCGCAACTCCCATTTTCTCTGAAGCGGCTCCCCCTATGCCTGTCATCGGTAGCGGCAAGACCATGGGCGATGTTCAGTATGAAACGGACAATGGGGGGCGCACTTCCAAAGAATGGAAAACCACCATCGGTTCCGAAAGTAAGAAAGAGATCTCAGGGCGCTGTGTGCTTGCTTCCGAAGTAACGAGCGCAATCGAGATTCCATGCCCCCATCTTTCCATGACTCTTACGAATAGTGCGGGCAAAGAGATCGGCCAGACCACAATATCCGAAGGCAAGTTTACCGTCGCCATTCCGCCGGGCGAGAGTGCTTATCTTAAACTAAAGAGCGATAGGTATAAGATAACGTCTCCCAAATCAGGCCCGTTCCGCGGGGGCGACGACATTATTCTTCGCGTTGAACGTATTAAATAGTTTGTTTCCTCTGGACTTCTCCCCACGTTTTATAGTGATACTAGGAAGTGATCGAACTTTTGAAAACTTACCGTCGTTTAGACCCGGCCGCGCGCAGCTTAATCGAAATCTTCCTGCTTTATCCTGGAGTGAAAGCGACTAGCCTTCACAGACTTAGCCATGTCCTATTTAAGATTGGAATACCGTTCCTCCCCAGACTCCTTTCGGAGTTCACACGATTTTTGACCGGCATTGAAATTCACCCAGGGGCGGTACTGGGTAAGCGAGTGGTGATCGACCATGGAATGGGAGTGGTGATCGGTGAGACTGCAATCGTGGGGAATGATGTCGTCATCTATCAGGGAGTTACCTTAGGTGGCACTTCACTAATCAAACAGAAGCGACATCCCACGGTTGAAGATAATGTTGTTTTAGGGGCAGGGGTTAAGGTATTAGGCAATGTATTGGTCGGTGAAGGGGCGCGCATCGGTGCCAATTCGGTGGTGATAGATGATGTTCCCAAAGGCTCTACGGTGGTAGGGATTCCGGGAAGGGTTATCGATCGGAAGCTGAAGCCTGGGGCGGAACTGAATTTTGATATTTAGTAGTTGTAGCTGAAAAGGAGAGCGCATGAAGGTGTTCGAAGATATTACCAAGACGATAGGCTCTACTCCCCTCGTAAAAATGAAACGGCTCGGTCGGGATCTTCCCGGAGAGATTTTACTCAAATTAGAATTTTTTAACCCGCTTGGGTCGGTGAAAGACCGCATTGGACTCAGTATGATTGAGACAGCGGAATTGTCCGGAAAACTTAAACTGGGGATGCACGTCATCGAGCCGACGAGTGGGAACACGGGTATCGCTTTGGCCTTTGTTTGCGCTTCGAAAGGTTATCCCATCACTTTAGTCATGCCGGAGACGATGTCTAAAGAACGACGAGCACTCCTTCTTTTGTTAGGGGCAACTGTCGTGCTGACGCCTGGACCTATGGGAATGAAAGGTGCTATCGCCAAGACTCACGAGCTCCTCGAGAAAAATCCGGGCTACTATATGCCGAGCCAATTTGAAAATCCTTCTAACCCCGATATCCATCGAAGAACGACGGCCGAAGAGATTTGGAAAGACACGGACGGCACCGTCGATATTGTAATCTGTGGCGTAGGAACGGGAGGAACGGCTACTGGGATTGGTGAAACGCTGAAACAAAAAAAGAGTAGCGTAAAATTGATTGTCGTCGAACCTACGGAGTCTCCTGTGATTTCCGGAGAAAAGCCTGGGCCACATAAGATCCAAGGAATTGGCGCAGGATTTATTCCCAAGAATTTAAATACCAAAATTATTGATGGTATTGAAAAGGTGTCGAGCGAGGAATCTCTTGCGATGTCTCGGAGGCTAATCAAAGAAGAAGGGATTCCCGTAGGAATCTCCTCGGGAGCAGCAGTGGTGGCGGCACTCCGGGTAGCGGGGAAAGCGGAAAATGCCGGGAAGAGGATCGTAGTAATCATTCCAAGCAGCACCGAACGTTACCTTTCCACGGCGCTTGCCGAAAAAGAGAAAGCGGATGCAGATAAACTTGAAGTAAGTTCAGTCGACCCGGCCTACCTAGCCAAGTTATAGTAGGATGATGAAAGACGCCTGGAATCCAGAACAATACGATCGTTTTAAGAATGAACGAACGCAACCTGCGATCGATCTCATGGCCATGATCCGGGTGAAACCAGGCATGAATGTCGTTGATCTCGGCTGCGGCACGGGCGAGCATACCCTGACACTTTTACAGAAGCTCCCCAACGCTACCGTTCAAGGCGTGGATAGTTCACAGTCCATGTTGGATAAAGCGGACAAGTTTTCTCGAACTGGCCTTTCGTTTTCCAAAGTGGACATCCAAAACTTTGGCGGTAAACCTCTTTATGATCTCATTTTCTCAAACGCTGCTTTGCAATGGATTGACGACCATCCCCAGCTTTTCACTAGTCTTGTGAAATCGCTAAAGCAGGGCGGGCAACTAGCGATTCAAATGCCCTCCAATAGCGATCACCCTTCGCATGCTTTGGCCTATGCATTGGCAGAGGAATCGCCTTACCAGGAGGCTTTGAACGGATATTCGAGAAAGTTTCCCGTATTAGCTCCGGAAGCCTATGCCGAACTTCTTTTTAAATTGGGTTGCGAAACGCCTGACGTGAGACTTCAAGTCTATGGACACATTTTAGATTCTTCGAAAGAGGTAGTGGAGTGGGTCAAAGGAACTTTGCTTACCCCTTTTCAAAGTAGAATGACTCCGGAGATGTTTGATCAGTTTCTTAAGGAGTACACCACTCGTTTGATGGCAAAGCTTGGCGAGGGAAGATACTTTTACGCTTTTAAGAGAGTGTTGATTTGGGCGGCTGTTCGGTGAATAGAGCTTTAGACATAGGTAATAAAGCTAGAGCTAACGCTAACGCTAGGTTCGAAGGCGCCCTTTCCTAGCGTTAGCGTCAGCGCTAGCGTTCGCTTTATTACCTAGACCTAAGACTACTTTAATTTACGCCGAGAAGTTCGACGTCAAACACCAGAGTAGCGTTTGGCGGAATGACTCCCCCAGCGCCCCGTTCTCCGTATCCCATTTCCGGTGGGATGGTGAGTTTGCGTTGACCGCCTACTTTCATGGCAGGAACGTTTAAGCCGTTCTCTTTGGTTCCGCCGATGCCCTTATCCCATCCTTCGATGACTTCATGGGCTCCCAGAGTGAAAGTGAAGGGCTCTCCGCGATCTCTCGAAGAATCAAATTTCTTTCCATCGGTGAGCGTGCCCGTGTAGTGAACGCTTACTCGCATGCCGACTTTTGCTTCTGCGCCTTTGCCGGCTTTAACATCCTTGAATTTCAATTTGCCGGCCTTTTTGTCTTCCGCTTTCGAAGTTTTAGCCGTTTTCTTTTTTTCTTTCTTTGCGGGCTTGGTTTCGGCCTTTGGCTCTTCCTTCGCGGCCGCGGCGTCTGCCGGCTTAATGGATTCAGGGGCCGTTTTCTCAGCAGCTGGGGCCGCTGCGTCATCGGCAATTGCCGTGAAATGAGTTCCGGTAAACAATCCCAACACCAAGGTCAGGGCTAAAGTGATGGTCCAATTCTTCGACATCTGGAAGCCTCCTAAAATTGTAGTGGATAGCGTCGTCTCAAGCACAAATACTGTCAACGCCAAAGTCGCCGAGATTGTTGTATGTTGATAGATCTTCTCCTATGATGCTTCAAAACCACGGGAGAACTCTTGGCTTCACACCTATTGCAATGGCTCACTCATGCCCTTCACGTCATCGTCCATTTAGACGTTTACCTGAATCAGTGGATTCAGTTCTTCGGACCGATGATATATGTCGTCCTTTTCGTTATTTTGTTCTGTGAAACGGGACTAATCGTAACTCCCTTTCTCCCCGGGGATTCGTTACTGTTCGCTTTGGGAGCCCTTTCGGTGGGCGATACTTCCACCCTCTCATTCCCGATTCTTATGGTGTTGCTAATCCTCGCTGCCATTCTGGGAGACGCTGTCAATTACTCCGTAGGCCGACGAGTAGGACCCAGAATTTTTAGCAGTGATAAATCATTCCTCTTTAATCGAAAGCAGTTGGCCCGCACGCAAGACTTTTACGAGAAGTACGGTGGTAAGACCATTATCATCGCGCGCTTCATCCCGATTGTTCGCACCTTCGCGCCTTTCGTCGCGGGAATCGGAAAGATGAGATATCCCAGATTTGCTCTCTATAACGTGGTGGGAGCGGTGCTTTGGGTGACTGGATTCTTAACGGCCGGAGTGGT
>JBBQIT010000332.1:0-5363 GCA_038325205.1 Bdellovibrionota bacterium | reverse complement strand
AGATGTCGCCCAAGTAAGAGACAGCCAATTCTTAGTGACCGATGGGAGCACTTTCTTTTTTGAAGAACGAAGAGACTCCACCACTGAGGTCACCTGGATTCAAAATGGAGTCCCGGCTTATCACATCATCAATCGCGACCCTCAAGGGCGATTTGAAATCGAAAGAACGATATTCACCGATCCCGACCGTGACGTGCTTTTGCAAAAGATTAAGATCACTCGCCACATCGACAAGTTAAAGTTCTATCTGCTCCACAATCCGGCAGTGGCAGGCACGCCATTAGGCGATACGGCAAAAGCAAGTCTTGGCGATGCGCCGGGTGCCGGGCTCTATGCTTCCCAAAATTCCCACGCCCAAGCGGTTTTAGCATCAATTCCTTTCAAACAGGCCACGGCGGGATTTGAAGGTTCCCCTAATGATGGTTATTCCGATATCAAAACGCATCTAGGCCTGGTGTCGAATTATCAAACCGCGACCGACGGCAACATCGTCCTGACCGCTTGGCTCGATATTCCTGACTCGCAAGGGACTACTGAATTTAATATCGCTATCGGCTTTGGCCACACCATTCAGGCGGCTCACGATCTCGCCGCCTCTTCTTTCAGCCGCGGCGTCGATAGCGCTTTAGAAAAATTCATTTCGCAGTGGCGGGACTACCAAGGTTCGATCAAAGACTTAAGTGCGGCTACGAATGACGGAGGCGTCCTCTTTCGTTCGTCAGTAGCTGTGATGAAATCCATGGAAGACAAAACCTATCCCGGGGCATTTGTCGCTGCCCCGTTAGTACCGTGGGGAGTGAATCAAGTCGATTGGAGCGCTGGCTTTTATAGGGTAACCAACGGACGCCGCGAAATGATGTCGGGCTACCACATCATATGGCCAAGAGATCTTTATCAGATGGCGACTTCGTTCACGGCTCTTGAAGACTACAAGAGCGCCATCGCCAGTCTTAATTACATGCGAGCTATTCAATACGATACTAAACAAGGAAATTGGACATTTGGAAGCCACCAAAGAAATAAGGATGGCTCTTTCCCTCAAAATTGCTGGGTCGACGGAACCAATCACTGGGGTAGCGTTCAACTAGACGAAGTGTCTATGCCAATCGTTCTTACTTATCGACTTTGGAAGGCGGGCAAGATCGCGGCTTCTGATTATTGGGACATGGTTCACCGTGCGGCTGACTTCATTGCCAACTTTGGTCCGTGGTCTCCGGAAGAACGTTGGGAAGAAGCTTTTGGTTATTCTCCTTCCACCATTGCAGCGGAGATCGCAGCCCTTCGTTCGGCAGCCTTACTTGCCGACGAGGCCAAAGATTCCGACCGAGCCAATCGCTACCGATCGATAGCCTCGACGTGGTCCGACTCTGTAGAACACTGGACGTACACACACACGGGAAAAAACGGAAACGGGAACTACTATGTGCGTCTCAAAGGCGCCAATGAATATGATCAAGCGATCGATCCTGATGACGAGTCCACCTTCAAGATGGCGAACAATGGCGGCGTGTGGCGTGAGAAAGATGTCGTCGATGGGGGCTTTTTAGAGCTGGTGCGCTTTGGCATCCGCAAAGCGAACTCCAAAGAGATATTGTCTACCCTTCCCGCTTACGATTCCACGATTCGGATCGATATCCCCAATATTGGACCCGGCTTCCGCCGCTACTTGGGCGATCGTTACAACTACGATGAAAAAACGAATGTGGAGACTTTGGGAATGCCCTGGCCGATTCTAACCGGGGAACGGGGCCACTATGAAATGGCTCGGGCGCTCGAGAACAAAAAGTTCCATGACGTAGATAGCACGATAAGCCCTTACGTGAGTGCCATGGAAGGCTTCTCGACGCCAAGCCATATGATTCCAGAACAAGTTTGGGATGTAGGCGCTCGCGCTGGACTTCCCACCGGAGCGGCAACGCCACTCGGATGGGCCCACGCGGAATATGTGAAGTTACTTCGATCTCGATTGGAGAAGAAAGTCTTCGACCTCAACCTCCAATAAGGTCTTAGCGGTCGTCCGTTGGCTTAGCCGCCATTCTAGAAAGAGAATCGGGGACCGCTAGTCCACTGGTCTGATCGCTTTTTGACTTTTTCTTACGGCGATCGTTTACCACAATGATGTAAGCCGGAAGGACCACCACCGCCGCCGCGATACAGGCAAACTCACCAAATACCGCAAGCCTTCCAAAGCTTACAAAGGCTTGGTTCTCGGCGATTAACAATGAGCTGTAACCGATAATCGTCGTCAAGCTGGCTAGCAAGACAGCGCCGCCCGTATGGCGAATCACTTCTAAGATCTTGCCGCTTCCTTCCAGTCTATAGCGCTGAAAGACATTCACCCCGTAATCGATACCGATTCCGAAAGTGATGGGAAGCGCGATGAAGTTCAGGAAATTGATCTTAAGATCAAAGCCCAGAATGATACCGAATAACCATACGACACCTAACATCAAAGCAAAAAGACAACGGGTAACGGTCTTCACTTCGCGGAATAATAAAATAACCAGTAGGACGACCGCGATAAAAGCGAACAAGGTTGCTCTTGGACCGTCGTACGAGATCGACTCCACCATATCAGCACTAATCGGCAACTGTCCCGCAACCGCTATATCGGGGCCGACCGAGTCAGCGATATTACGCAGACGATGAATGAACCCGACCAAACGACTGCCATCCCAAGCGATATCATTTTTACGATCTAAAGGCGGTTCCACGACCACGAAACGGCCAAGGCTGCCATCCTTCTCGGTAAATTTTCTTCGAATCAAGGGAGGAAGATCTTTTTCAGTAACGGGCTGCAAAGCTTCGTCAGAAAAGAACTCATTTACCCACTCGCGCTCTTTAGGCTCGAGATTTTTCACCACTCGAGGCGTCAACAGTTTCCGAATTTCTCGAATGTAGGGAAATTTTTCTTCCTGATGCAGCGGAATAAAGTCGTCGTAGACTTGAATGGAAGCAAACTCATTTTTCGGATCTGCTTTTTGTGCGGCTCGAAGAGCTACCGCCACCTTATTGGCCTCTTCACGGCTGTGAGTCATGATCACAGTTTCCGTAAGGTAATGTTGGAAGATGTCTACCAAGTAGCGATCTAAGAAGCCTGCGCCATGGACCATACTCTCTTTGTTTCTAAGCTTGCTAAGATCGGTCTCAATGATTTTGGAGCTTACTCTCGGAAATTCTGCTAACGCCAAAACCGTAATTACTGCGGCAACACTACAAATAATTTTAGGGTATTTGCCGACGAAATGAGCAACCTGATTCGATACTGCGCCTTCCATTACGGCGTGGGGCTTTACTTTCGGTTTGAACCAACGATTTAGGAGGGTCAAAAAAGCGGGGAGCAGCGTGAAAGCGCTGATCCAGCAAAGCATCATTCCGATAAATCCAATCGTTCCAAATTGCCGAAACCCTCGAAATCGGGTCAGCATCAGTGAGCCGTAAGAAAGACCGGCGGCGAGTGCGGCGACCCATGTCGCGGTAGCCGTCGTTCTCATTCCTATATCTAAGGCCTCGAAGAAGTCTTTGCCTCTTCTTCGTTCCTCGATGTACCTGGCTAAATAAATGATGCCGAAGTTAATTCCGTTTCCTATGACGATACTTCCTAGGAAGGCGCTATTGGCGTTTAAGTATCCAACTACAAAATAGGAGACGCCGAAAGTCCAAAGCACTCCCATAAATAGACTGCCGACCAAGGATACGGTACCCACGATGTCCCGATAAAAAAGGAACATCACTAAGGTCACTAATAGAATAACGATGAGGGTCGAGAGCTTAAGATCCGCGATAAGCGCTTCGTGCTCTTCGATAAAGTTCTCAACGCCACCTGTGTATTTCACTTCTAAGTCTGGCGCGTAGGACTTTAGGTCCATGCTAGCGACGATACCTTTAACTTGCTTCTGTAGCTCGATAGAGCGCTCGATATTGGAGTGCTTACCGGCCATATAGACCAAGATGACTCGTTTCGAGCCGTCGGGAATGGAATAGAAGCCTTCGGGAAATTGATCGTAGGATCCATTGCGGGAGTACTTCTGTCTTAAAGCGTCGAGATCTAGTTCCGGCTTATGGACTTTGTCGCCCACCGGGAAGATGTTCAGCGGGTTGTACATCTCCTTTTCGTACTTAATGCGATCTCTAATGTAATCGCGAAGCTTAACTAGGTCCGAGAGCTCCACGTAAAGAGGTGCCCGCTTCTGAAAGAAGTGCATCTCTTCATCGATCTTATATTCAATGCTCGAAGCGATCTCTTTAGGAATGGCCTCAAACTTTTTCGAAATATCTAAAACAAACTTTTTTCCGGCAGCGGAGTCTTTCGTGAAGACCAATACCGCCAGATAATCGATTGACTCCAGTTGCTTCGTTAAAACGGCTAAGTCTTTGCCGCTTCGAGAGCCCGTGGGGAGAAGTTCTTCGATGTCGGTGCGAAGATTTTTATAAAGCAGCACGGAGTAGTAGGCGCCAATCGCGGCAAACAAAACGCCTACGATCGCTACTTTGCCAGCATGGTTGTAAATGAACTTAGAAAAAGAAGACAGCTTCAAAGTGAACTCTTAGGTAATAGCGCGGGTTGAGCTTCTAGATACCTGACCAGAGCCTAATGACGCACTCGTTCTTCATCCCCATCGGATGATTGGAAAGTGTCATTAATAGCGTTTTCCGGACAGTAACAAAAGCTATATTTAGACTGTTAGCTCAGCTACTTGCTTTGGCGCGACATATCCCAAAAGCACCGCATTTTGGTTAAAGCCCCTTCAAAGAGCGGTGAATATCTTGAGAATAAAGCCGGAGTAGAGGGATAAAAACAGCCAATATCGTCGCTATCATGGCGACTCCCCAGACGGGAGCGGCAGCACAAATCGAGCTAGAAACCAAGGACGGGGGAGGCAGCGCTTTCCCCAAAAGGGCTCTTACTTCAGGAAATCCCAGCCAGTCTATCGCAGCCCCCAATAGACATGCGCTCACTCCTAGCAGCGCTCCTTCCCAAAGGAGCCATCCCGCGATAGCGGCTTTCCCGTAACCCAACGCTCTTAGGACCGCGAGTTGGACGGAGAGGGCTTCAAATCGAGTCACCATCATGGCGGCAACCGCGAGCCCTCCCAGAACGAGAATCAAAGCCGTCATCAACAGTCCTAAGTCCCGGCCCGTCCCTGTGAGGTCTTTTAATTTAGTCAGCTCGCTGGGCACCCACACGGCTTCGGCCACCGTTCTTCGATTGATGAGATTACTCAATTGAGGAAAGGTGCCGTCATCCAGATAAACTAGGTAATAGTTAACGACATCACTTTTCCAAATCGAACGCGACAAGAATGCTCGAGTGCGAAAGGAATCCTGCGCCTCGTCCAGATTTGAAAAAAGGGATCGATCCC
>JBBQIT010000331.1:0-5364 GCA_038325205.1 Bdellovibrionota bacterium | reverse complement strand
TAGTCCCTTAGAGGTTGCAAGGGATTGGCCAGTTTCCTGACTTCCCCTACCCATAAAAAAACAGTAAATTCAATGGCTTAGCAACACAGACCAAAGGGCCGATGGCAACGAAATAGACGACTGGTGGAATACGCAAAAATTAACATAAATTCCAACGCATTACGGTGATCAATTATGAAACACTCTCCACGAAAGCCCTCTCAAGAAAGAAGGCTAGGATTCCGTTCTATTCCTATGAGAGCAGCATAAGCTGCCTAAGCCCACTGTAAGGGCACCGTCCAGGGATGTGGACAGAGAAGGAAAACCCAATCCCGATGGCCGGCAACCGCAAAAAGAACGTAGACCCCCTCTTCCAGCTATTTGAGCACTATTTGCTCAATCGCTCGTACGAGGATTCGGCCGCCTTCACCAAAGAGGTCGCCGAGGAATACCTCACTTATTTAGACTCCACCCCGGCCCACGTCCCCTTCCACGTGCGAGGCAACCTCGTTGAGGACCTTACTTCTGAAACCCACGAAATGTTGGTGAAGAAGATGTACGGATGCGTCCGCCCAGCGGATTACATCGATTACGGTAAAGTGACCAAGACGAAGAAGAACGAAGAAGGCACTTTCGAATTCGATCCCGCGACGATATCCGCAGAATCCACCAAGAAAAAAGAATAGACCTAGATCTAGGTAATAAAGCTAACGCTAGCGCTGACGCTAACGCTAACGCTAGGGAAGATCTCAGCTCCACAGTCTTTGCACGCACTCGCACAGCCCTTTTCAGATTTCGACGGTTGCTTCCTCGCTTCGCTCCTCGCTGACAAGAAAGCGGCGTAGCCGCGTGAAGAACCTAGCGTTAGCGTTAGCTCTATTACCCAGCTTTAGAGCTAGAACTATAACTATATCTAGAGCTAGCTGAGGGGTAATCCGGCTTGTGTGTGGTACAGCCTTGAGTAAAGCCCGTTATTCCCCACCAAATTCGCGTGCGCGCCCTCTTCGTGGATCTTTCCATGATCGAGAACGTAGATCCTTTGCGCTCGTCTAATCGTCGAAAAACGATGAGCGACGAGGAAAGTGGTTTTACCCACCATTAATTCATCTAAAGCGTTTTGGACCATCTGCTCAGAGTGACTATCCAAGCTAGAAGTGGCTTCATCGAGTACCAAGATCGGCGCGCCTTTTAAGAAAGCACGGGCGATGGCCAGGCGTTGTCTTTCCCCACCACTTAAGCGAACGCCGCGCTCGCCGATTCGGGATTCAAAACCGCCAGGGCATTTTTCGATAAAGGCCAGGCAATGCGCCATCTCAGCGGCTTTCTCGACTTCGGCTTTAGTGGCTGTCGGACGGCCAAACCGAATGTTCTCGTACAAAGTGTCGTTAAACAAAAAGATATCTTGGGTCACAAAAGAGATCTGAGCTCTTAGATCGCTCACATGGATATCTTTGACGTCCATTCCGTCAATCGTAAGCGCGCCTTCCGTCACTTCGTACAGGCGAGGGAGAAGATTGACAATACTAGTCTTCCCGCTTCCGCTGGGCCCGACCAAAGCAATGCAGTCTCCGGATTTCACTTCTAAATTGATGTGGCTTAACGCTTGCTTATCCCCGTAGTGAAGCCCCACATTTTCGAACTTTATCGATGATTCGAAGTGTTCCCAACGACGCGCCCCTGAGCGCTGCAATTTTGGAATAGGAGTGTCTAAAACCGCATAGATACGATCTAAAGCCGCTTCCGCATTCTTAAGTTTGAGATAAGCATTGTTTAATTGCTTAAGGGGCATCTGGCACAAGCCCAAAGCAAAGACGAAAGCGATAAGCTGGCCCGTTGTCATTTCGCCATGAGAAATCCGATACCTTCCATAAAGCACCACTCCGCCAATGAGGCAGGCCCCAATTAGCTCCACAGTGGGGGTAGCTAGCTCCTGCACCTTAATCGATTTCCAAATCGTCTTAAAATAGGCGGCTTGAAGCTCTTTAAACTTTTCTAGGAGGGGCATCTCCATTTGAAACACTTTCACTACGCGCGAGCCGCTCAGTGTCTCTTGGCTTAGCGAAATCAAATCGGAAAACTGCCTGAGATTGCGGCCTGAGTATCGCTTTACCGCTGATCCAGATACCGAGAAAAGAAAGGCCACCAAAGGGGCGGCTATCAGGGTTACTAAAGCTAATTTCCAGTCCCAATAGACCGCCATTGAGAAAAGCCCAATAAAGACGAGAGGCTCTTTGAAAACGTCGCACATGGTATCGATGCCGCCGCTGGTTTGGGCGAGGTCGTTTTGCAGGCTAGAAAGCATGTCACCCGTACGCCCTTGGTCGATAACCGACTGGGGGAACTCCAGATACTTCTTAAAGAGGTCCTGGCGCATCTTAAGCACTACCCGTTCGGTCACATTCCGGCGAAGGGTGTTGTAAAAATACTTGGCCACGCCACTGACCACAAACAGCAAAACGAGTTGAAGGGGGACAGTCTTAAAGAAGGCTTCGGCGCCTCCCTTTTGAAGGCCGTCGATAATCTGCTGAGTGAGCTTTAAAGCGAAGGGTTGAACGACCGAATAGAGGAGCCCCAAGACCAGGATAACGGCGATATACCGTCGGAAAGTGCGTAGCTCGCCCAGAAGACGGGGGAGCGAACGAAATTGCTTAACAGGAGCCGTAATCATGGCCGGCAGCATAGCCTAAATGGGGGTGTTTTTTAACCCTTAATGCCGCGGTCTAAGAAGCGCGTTTTCGGGGGTGTAATTTGGCAGGTTTAGCCGCTTGGCTGGTCACTTTTACGATTTCGCCGTGTTCGATGGTCAAGGTAGCCTGGACCTTTTCAGCTTCGAAAACGTTCTCTAAACGGGCCGAAATGCCTCTGAGAGGTTCGGCGACCGTAGCTAAAGAGACAAAGAGGCGATTTGGGCCCTGTGAAAAGCAAAGGTCAGAAACCCTGATTTCGGCGCTTACTCGCGCCTCTAGGCGCCTCAAAGCAGTGGTGGACAGCGGGGTGCCGTCGCTATTAATGACTTCGTACTTGAAGTAGTAGATGGGATGCCCCCCATCCAGTCTTTCAAAATAATTTTGAATTCGGCGCTTCGAAGCCTTTTCTCCCATTAAAATAAGCAAGCCTGTAATCGTTAGAAACGACAGACAAGTAATCATCGGAAGAAACGAGAAGGTGGCTCCGGCCGTACGTACCGTGCTCCACGCCGTAACGATACCGGCTCCTTCGATGAGCCCAAAAATTAGTAAGATATATCTGAGCGCGATACTGGTCTGCACCATGCGGTGGTGTAGATGTCCTTTATCCGCTTGAAAGGGGGAGCGAAAAGTTAGGATGCGGCTGATCGTCACCATGATCGAATCCGCTAACGGAATCAAAAAGCAAAGGGCCGTCAAAGAAAGACGCGGCAACACTCCTGAAGCTTGAATAGGAATCGACAAGTGCATGATCGCTAGCAGATAGCTAAAGAAGTAACTCCCCACATTGCCCAAAAATCCGCGGCGTTTCACGACATTGCAAAAGAAGAAGGGAATCATCAGGCCCATGATCACGGCCGCTACGACTACGTAAGGGAACAGCACCGTGGAGCCGTAGGATAAAAGCACAAATCCTAAGGAGCCCATGAAGATGACTAGTCCAGCTAAGCCATCGATACCGTCGATAAAATTGATAGCGTTGATGAGTCCTACGATGAAAAAGAAAGAAAGAGCGCTTCCCCAACCACCGAATCGCATGGTCATCGCATCACGAAGATGGGGATCTAAGAGAACTACCGTGGCCGCAAAGACCACTTGGTAAAACATTTTGTCTAACGCGGAGAGTGGCTTTCTATCGTCCCAGTGTCCCATCACAGCCATCATGGCGGCTGTGGTCAAAATCCATGGACTTACCGCTCCAAACTGGGTGACGATCGCAAGAACGCCTAGAGTGATCAGAACTAAGCTAGGTCCGACGATCGGAATCTGCTCTTCGGCGAGTCCACGTGCTTTCGGCCAGTCGATCATTCCCAAGACGGGAGCTAATCGAATATTAAGCAGAATGAGCGGAGTCGCCAAGGCGGCGCCCAAGAGTACGTAACCTACAACCTCAAATATGTTATCTATGGCAAAGTGCATGGACTAAGTGTGAGTCTTCAGTTTCTAATCGGCGGGAAAAAGGGTAGACTTAAGCTAATTCCTCTCGAACTTCGAACTACCCTATAAATCTAGTATGCCAAGAAAAACATCGATTGTGTTGGGAATCAGTTTATCTCATGGTGATTCTTCTGCTGCGCTTATCGTCGACGGAATCCTCGTCGCTGCCGCGGAAGAGGAACGCTTTAACCGAATTAAACACTACGCGTTATTCCCTACGAAGGCGATCGAGTACTGTTTACGACACGCCAAGCTAAACCCAGCTGACGTCGAGGTTGTAGCTATTGCGCGAAAGCCATGGAATGGAATTACGCGCAGGGTAAAAACTATCCTTCAGCACCCCAACTTCTTGACCAAGAAGACGCGAGTTCCCGATCCTCACTATCCCAACGAATCGCTAAGCTCACAGCTTAAAAAGGCCGGCTTGAAAAAAGCCCGGCTGGCTCGGGTCGAGCATCATTTCGCTCATTTAATGAGCGTGAAGTTCATGACGAATACCGAAGAAGCCGCCATGCTTTCGTTCGACGGCTTGGGAGATTTTGTTTCGACGGCTATAGGACATTCGACTGCCGAAGGCATTGATATCATCGATAGAGTCTATTTCCCGCACTCTGTAGGTTATTTTTATACCGCGCTTACCCAATTTTTAGGTTTTCCTCATTTTGGCGATGAATTCAAAGTGATGGGCTTATCTAGCTACGGGCAACCTCGTTACTTGCAAGCCATGCGCGAACTAATTCGTGAAAATGATAAGTTTGGTTTCACTTTGAATCTAGAGGCTTTCCCGACGGCTAATCACTTGGACAGCTTTCATATCGTAAAAGCCCAGCCGAGCATTCGCCCGTTCTATAACAACAATTTTCTAACCCAAGTCATTGGCGTCAGCCCTCGCAAACCCAATGACCCGCTGACCAGAAGCCACTGGGATTTAGCGAAATCGATCCAGGCACGATTCGAAGAGATCGGAAATCATCTCTTAGGACAACTCCACGATCGCGTCGGACAAAATACTTTGGCTCTGTCTGGCGGTTGTGCCCACAACAGTGTTTGGGTAGGAAAGATTCCTCAAAATAGTCATTACAAAAACGTAGTCGTCGCGCCCGCTTGCAGTGACGCGGGAATTGCCGCCGGAGCCGCTATCGCTTTAGCTAAAGGGCCGGTAACTCCTGAAGGTAGACATTGGGCACTTCTTGGCCCCGATCACACGGAGAGCGAGTTACAAAGCCAGGTTCAACTTCCCTTCGAAGTCCAAGATCGCACT
>JBBQIT010000330.1:0-5372 GCA_038325205.1 Bdellovibrionota bacterium | reverse complement strand
ATACTTCAATGTCTTTGGCCCGAGACAATTACCGGACGGTCCTTATGCGGCAGTCATACCTAAATGGATCAATAATCTGCTTGAAGGAGAGACGGCCCAGATTTTTGGTGACGGGACTATGAGCCGAGATTTCTGTTACGTAAAAAATGTGATTCAAATGAACTTGCTGGCAGCTCTTACCACAAATGGTCTTGCGTTCGATCGGGTGTTTAACACGGCTTGTGGGAAAACGACTTCCCTCAACGAACTTTTTCACCAGATTAAATCCATTATTCACTCGCAACGCCCGGATCTAAAGTTATCAGAAGTAGCTTATCTTCCCGCACGTAAAGGGGAGATCCTTCACTCGCTCGCCAATATTTCGGATGCCGCTTCGCTTCTTAATTATCAACCCCTCTACGAAGTTCCTCAGGGGCTATCAGAAACGATCGAATGGTATTTAAAACGACCCAAGCGTGATGCGGCCCCCTCTCAAAAAGCGGAAGCGGTGGGTCAGGCCGGGGCGAAACGGCTTGACGTATGATCCCCAGTCGAGGGTAGAGTAGTTGGTCTTCCCCAAAACTTTTTATTTTTAATATGGCAGTTTAGTGACGCAAAGGTGAATTCGCTTGTTGGCAGCCCTTGATACGATAGCGCCTAGAGAAGTTCGCTGCGGCATTATCTTTGACGGCGAACAAGCGCCTTTGTGGGCCGAAGCTTGCATTGAGCAATTGCGAAACCGCTGCGGCAGAAAAAATCTTTTTTTTATCTCGACCGACCGGGGAAGTCTAAAAGAACAGATAGGTTCGCTTTACCTCGATTTCGCCCTGAATTTAAATTCGACCGAGTCGATGGATTGGATCCGCTTTCTCCCCCACGGGGCTTGGTCCTTTCGCTTCGGGGAATCTAGACAGGACAGCGGAGATAATTTCGGCTCCCAGGAACTTTGGGGCAATCAAGTCGTCCAGACAGTCCGTCTGGAGTCGATCTCTCCCGACGGTGTGGTTTCTGTTTTAAAAGAGGGCAAGTTTCGTTCGGTTCTCTATTCGCTGGCCAAACATCGAATCGCCGTCTTAACCCAATGCGCTGATTGGCCGGCCCAATTAGTTCAAGAACTCATCGATTCCGGATCGATTCAGGGGAGCCTGGAAGTTGGCTTGGGCGTGAGAAATTCGCTAGAGAGTAAAAAAAGCCCTGCCTCATTGGCGTTAGCCGCCATCACCTTTTTCCGATGGTGCTTTCATCTATTGGGTCTATCGAAGCGGTTTTTTCTTTATTCACAGTGGAACATTGGAATGGTCCGAGAGGGGTTGCCAGCACTTTTAGAAAATTCCGAGCGCTTGGCTGTTGATTGGCTGCTTGAGCTAAAGTGGCCTCTTTTTTATGCCGATCCTTTTTTGACCTCCTATCAAGGGCAAAATTTTGTTTTCGCCGAGCGCTATGATTTTAGAAAGGGAAAAGGCGCGATTGCGGTCCTTCCTTTAACGGGCGCCCCATACGACGAGAAACGGGATGTGGCCTTAGAGTTTCCGTTCCATACTTCTTATCCGTGTCTTATCAAAGATTCCGAGCGGCTATATTGCGTTCCTGAGACTTTGGCTCGCAAAGAGATTGCGATTTATAGGTGTGAGAAATTTCCCAGAGTCTGGCAGAAAGTGACCGTCGTGGCCGAAGGCAGCAGATACTCAGATCCCACGATCTTTCATCACGGGGGCAGGTGGTGGGTATTCGCTACTATTTTTGATGAGCATTCTGAAGGAAATTCCATCTTGCATGCTTGGCACGCTCCACGACTCGCCGGACCATGGACGGCGCATTTGAAGAATCCCATCAAGTGCGATGTCTCCGGTAGCCGATCTGCCGGAAATCTCTTCTTCATGAATGGCGAGCTTTTCCGGCCGGCACAAGATTGTTCACGTAGTTACGGCCATTCTTTGGTTATCCAAAAAGTGGTGAACCTTACTCCAGAATCGTTTGAGGAGCGACTGGTTCATACGATTGGTCCAACCGCAGAATATCCCGATGGCTGTCATCATATGACATCAATGGATGGAATGGTCTTTATCGACGGAAGGCGGGAACGACCGTCGGTTGCGGCAATGTGGTTTCGCACTAAGCGAATTGGAACCACAATAGGTTCCAGGCTCTTTAAACAGCCAGAAACGGCGCTTCGCCCGTTCCCTCTTCGATTGGAGACAACCATTGGATCTGCATCCGTTGGGCCAGCATCTATTTGATTACGTCTATTTTCAAACGTGGAGTTGGGGGCTTTGGTCACCTCCTGATCGGCTTTTTTTGACTAAGGAAGTGCTGCCTTTCTATCGAAAGGGGCGGTTCAAAAACATTCTTTTCGTGGGCGTTCACCGCTACACCAAGAGTTACCCCAAACTAATGCCCAATACGCGTTTCGTGACGATCGACATCGACCCTTCTCTCGAAAAATTTGGTGCGAAGGGGCATATCTCGGATTCCGTGCTAAATATCTCCCAGTACCGATCGTCCCACTTTCCTGATGGATTGGATCTGGTGGTTTTTAATGGGGTGATAGGTTTCGGTTTAGATAAGCCCGAAGAGGTGACAGAAGCTTTCGCTCAATTGGCCAAAGTGTTGAATCCACGGGGCCATCTTATCATTGGGACTAACCCGAAATTTATTAAACAGGAAAGCTTGTTGGGCATGCCGGTGATTCAAGAGAACTTTCGGATCATCCCCTTTGCGGACTCGGGCTCCTCCAGTTTTCGATTTGAGCCTCCCTTGCAGAGAAATGCCGCTCACGAGTATCTTTTCCTCAGCCGGCGAGGACAGAATGAGAACTAGTATCGGCCTGTTTCTGATCTTGTTCCTGGTTTTTTTCCTATTGATAGGAGGTCCTTTAGCGTCGCCCCTCAGCGCCGATTCCACTGTGAAGGGATATCGAGTTATTCACGCTAGCCCGCAAGAGTTCAACTTAGCGCTATCGACGAAATTGGCAAAAGCTCCTAAAGCCAGGGCAGAACACTACGCCTCTCGTCTAGAAAAATTTTTTCGGATTCAATCTAAGGTGGTTGAAGGAAACCGAGTCACCATGGAGATTATCCCTGATGTTCCGCTCTTAGAACCGGTCTTTGGGGGCTCACGTACGGTAACGGTGGTGACTAAGTTAAAGAATCAATCGGCGACATCCTTTTATTATGACGTGGAGATCACGGCAGGCTTCACTATTTTGGCAACTCTGGAAGTCTCGCCGCATCCCTCGGGCAGTTTGATGACTTGCGCTATTGCCAAAGCGCCCATGATGATTCCAGAGAGTCTAATCTTTAAGTCATTATTTGCGATTGGCTTTTTGGCAGATAAGCCTGCGGGAGCCGCAAGCTTACAGTAGGACGATGCGTTCGCGGTGAGCGGTAACGCGCTTCGTGCAGTTTCGTGTATCGAAGACGACGCGAGAGTGTCTAACAACGAAGTCGTAATCAATGACCGAATGATCGGTCAAGATTAGGGTGATGTCTGAGTTCTCTAAAAATTCCGAACTGAGCTCCTGACCCTCCAACGAAATTCCGTCATCGGTAAAGTTGGCAACGAAAGGATCGTGGAATACGACGCTAGCTCCGCGCTCTTTGAGTAAGTGGATCACGTTCACTGCCGGCGATTCCCGGTAATCTCCGAGATCTTTCTTATACGAAACTCCCATCACGGCAATTCTTGCGACGGAGAGGCTTTTGCCTGTTGTTTCCAGCAGGCGCACTAGCTTATCAATAACAAAATGAGGCATATTTCGATTGATCTCGCCGGCTAGCGAAATGAATCGAGTATTAAAATTGAGCTCTTTCGCTTTCCATTCCAAGTAATGGGGATCTAGTGGGATGCAGTGTCCCCCAACGCCTGGACCAGGGTAAAAAGGCATGATGCCGAAGGGCTTTGTGAAGGCTGCGTCTAAGACTTCCCACACATTAAGCTCCATGCGGTCACAAAGAAGGGTCAGCTCGTTCACCAGCGCGATATTGACTGCACGAAAAGTGTTTTCAAACACCTTCACCAGTTCGGCAGCCTTGGCACTAGACACGGGAACGACGCGTTCGATGGTGCTAGCGTAGAAAGTGACAGCGACTTCATGGGATTTGGGGCCGACTCCGCCAACCACTTTGGTCGTATTTTTCGTCGAGTAGCGCTTGTTGCCCGGATCTACTCTTTCAGGGGAATGAGCGAGAAAGAAATCCTGTTCCACTTTTAGTCCCGACTGTTGCAGGATGGGAAGCATGATCTCTTCGGTCGTTCCGGGGTAGGTGGTTGATTCTAAGCTAATCAGCTGTCCCGGCCGAAGGTGTCTGGCGATATCCCGGGTTACCCGCTCCACAAATTGCAAATCTGGCGTAAGGTTTTTGGTCAGCGGTGTCGGTACCGCGATGACCACGACGTCTAAGGAAGCCACGCACGCAAAATCAGATGTGGCGCGAAGCGTTCCGTTTCCTACGGTAGTGCGGAGATCGAAATCCTGAACATCGGGAATAAAATTTTCAGCTCGATTGATCTGATCAATTCGAAAATTGTTGTTATCAATTCCGACTACAGAAAACCCCATTTTCGCTTTTTCCACGGCGAAGGGAAGTCCGACGTATCCCATGCCCACTACACCTACGAGGGCTGTGCGGTCCTTAATTTTGAGGAGGAGCTCTTGCTTGTAGTCTCGTCCCATCTCTTTTGCCTCTTGCGGCATGTCGAGAGGGAACTTACCGATGTATTTTGCAGGTTCAAGATTTATGTCAAAGCCGATGGTGCTGTTCATTGGTTCTTGAATTTTTGCAGAAAGTTAATGGGTAAATCGGTATTGAGTAACTCATTATAAAAGGTAATCCGCCGGATCGAAAAGGAATTCAGCGTAGGAAATAATTTAAATTTGGTTCAGAAGCTCAAATTTATGCCGCGATAGGCCATGACAACTCGTTAACCTTCGGTTGCTTGCGGACCATTGGGTTTTGCGGTAGCGCCGGGCGGCGGCGAGATGATTTTGCCACTGGTGCGAAACACCACTGCGATCTGGCGGAAGCAACTTTGTAACGAGTCTTGGAATTTTGCAAAAGTCTCGCTCTTTATTTCCATGTTGGTTAAATTCCTTTTTTTGATTTCACGCCGATCTGCAATTTCAACGCCGCCTTTGGTTTTTTTGAAGCCTCGGGAAATATTCATCCAGGGGGATTCTAGTTTGCATCCTTTGGGTAACTTTCCGATCACTTCCGCTTTGTCGATACGATAGGTGATCCGAACGATCTCGGGGTTCCCCAATATATAATCAGAAACGCGATCGGAGGGCTCTAATTCCAGAAGATTCTTAAGCTCCCCGCGTGGCATTTGGTAGGCAAGACCTGCGGTGGTTTGCAATGCCATGTTCTTAACGCCTACTTCGACCTTAAATGAGG
>JBBQIT010000329.1:0-5372 GCA_038325205.1 Bdellovibrionota bacterium | reverse complement strand
TGTCTTGACAAAGGGTGAGTGGGATTCATACGATAAGGGACTATAAATATTCCTTCCAAATTCTAGCCTGGGGACAAGTTGTTGGTAAAGCACCGTGCAATAAGCCGGAGTCTTTTGCGTTACGGCGATCCCCTTCGCGATTCTGCGGTGCTTATTTTTCAGACCAAGGGATTGGGGGATTGTTTAATGGCGTTGCCGGCGCTTCGTTTTCTCCGACAAGAGATGCCCGACGCCGAAGTGAATTTCCTTTGCGATCGTTCTCATCAGGCGTTGCTCACCCCTTACCTCAAGACGCTCCGCATTGGGGTTCTTTCGTTAGACTGGCGTAACTCCGGAGAAATCGGAGATTTCTTGAAGAAGTCTCCGCCTCAGGCAGCACTTCATCTAGATCCTCGTCCTCAACTTCTTTGGAAAACTTTCAGGCATCGAATCCCGTTTCGTCTGGGATATTGTCCTGGCAGAATCTCGCGAACTTTTTTTTTGCTAAGCCATCCCGTTATACAAGAAAGATATCGCCCCACGCAAAGTGAGGCGCATTACAACTTAAATTTGGCTCAAGAGTTTTTAAAGCATTGGGCCGGAAGTCGTGGTGACTGGCAACACCAGAGCATCGTTTTACCCGTTATTGAAGAAGCCAAAAGGCAAGCGCTTCGCATTTTGGATTCATGGGGAGTTTCTCCGCATTCCTTCGTAGTCATTCATCCTGGTGGAAATGAAGACTACAGCGCCATCGCGAGATACTATTTTCCTTTCATTGATGAATTACAGAAGCAAAATGCGCTAAAGATTTTTCTTTCTGAAGGGCCAATGGCGCGGGATGGGCGGATAGTAAATGAGATCTGCGCCAAAAGGCCACTTCCTGTTCTTCGAGGATTGGATCTCGAAGTATTTTCCGAGATTTTGAGACTTGCCGCTCTCGTAGTGGCCCCCTCGACCGGTCCTTTGCACTTAGCTCACTATTTGGGCACCGACACCATTGGAGTATTTCCTCCTCGAGGCAATCAAGGTTCTCCTCGATGGCTACCTTGGGGAGGTAGCGCAAAATCGCTATTTGCGGTGACAGCCGGAGCCATCGGCGAATGGGATGGTGTGGTCCGAGGGAAATTGAGGGAAGCCGTTGTCTAAACCAAAGATCCTTGTTTGCCGCATTGGGGCCGTGGGCGACATATGTATGACGCTTCCTGTGGTGCAATCGCTTAATAGAGCATGTGAAGTTCATTGGCTGATTCGAGAAGGCCATGACAAAATTTTGGATGCTTTTCCTTCGATCTCTTGCCGGACAGTGAGGGTCAATCCCAGCAAAGAAATCTGGTTTGAAAAAGCTCTTCCCGAGCAGCTTTCGGAGGCGAAGTACGATGCCCTTCTCGATTTTTCTCATTGGCCCGAAGTGAGCCATTTGACCAGTCAACTCACCGAAATTCCCATTCGCGCGATTACTTACGATCCTGAGTTGGACAAACTGCTTCGCATCTCGGTGAATGAAAAAACGCTTTACGCTCCGTTTAATAGGAAAGTGCCCGTGGAGACTTCCCTTCATCAAGTGGCAAAGATGCAGCATTTGATTCATGACGCCCTAGGCTTGGACATCGTACCCGAGTGGCAACTTCCGCCGGCTCGAGTTCCCGAATCTCGTCTTTCTATTTTTGTGCATCCTCACTCTGATAGACCAGAAAAACGTTGGCCACTGGAACGCTTTCACGAACTGCTTGTTAAAATGAGCTATCGACGCCACTTGGGGGTTTTTCTCAATACCGGGCGCGCTCACGAAGCCCAAGCGACGATGGAACTTCAATCTGCGCTATCGGAAAGTGGTATCGACGCCGAGCTAGTGGCGTTCGATCCCTCATTTCAAGCGATGATAGGTAACTTAAGGCGGTGCCATCTTGCTCTGGGAACCGACAGCGGTCCACTGCATTTGGCATCTCTTTTGGGGGTCCCTACGACCGTAATCTTTGGTCGCTATCCAGCCTGTCAGTTTCGTCCCCTTTACCGGAACAGGGCCGTTTCCCCTCCCCGCGAACAGCCAGCGTCGGTAATTAGTGTCGACGAGGTACTGAATGTCGTTTCACACTCAGACCTTCCCTGGGCAGAACATGCTCCGGTCTTTCTTTGGGGAGAACATGCTTCAGTTTAAATCCGACGAGATTCGAAACATCTTGATCGTTAAGTTCAGTTCTCTGGGAGATATCGTTCACGTGACGCCATGCTTGTCGGCGATTCGAAAAGCATTTCCCCGGGCGACCGTATCGATGGCTGTCGAAAGCCGGTTCGCTGCGGCGGTGAGGCACCATCCGTGTCTCGATGAAGTGATTGAAGTTGGCAACAACCGGCCTTGGAGTCATCTGTGGGCGGGGATAAAGCTCTATTGTGGGCCATCGCGAAATTTTGATCTCGCGATTGATTTCCAAGGGAGCGACCACAGCGCAGCTTTTGTCTATCTTAGTCGTGCCCGCTTCAAAGTGGGCAGAGGTACCAAACGGCCCTTTTGGCAAAAAGTGGTGCGACCTAATCTTGAGCGGCACGCCATTCGTGTCTGCGCTGAAATTCTTTTTAACCTAGGGATTAACGTTGAGGATCTAAACCCTTCGGTTCATGTGGGTACCGAGGCGGCGGCTAGTTTGAGGAGGCGTCTCGACAAGGAGAAGATTGGCGATAAACCCTTTTTATTGATCAATCCTTTCAGCCGGGTGGAATCGAAGATGTGGCCGGTAGAGAATTATGCAGAACTTATTCTCAGGTTGAAAAGGCAATACCGATTGCCGATTGTTATTTCAGGCGCTTCGTACGAACTCTCCTACTTAAGACAACTTGTCTCGCTATTGCCTCCAGGAACCGTTCATTCCTTGGTTGGCGACCTCAGCTTGGATGAGGCTCTGTCGCTGTATCAAAGGGCCTCTTTGGTCATTACCGGAGACAGCGGACCTATGCACATTGCGGCGGCGCTAGGAACGCCCGTGGTTGCCTTATTCGGGCCCACGTTGGTTACTAGAACCGGGCCGTGGGGAGAGAATAATCTGGTGATTCAAAAACGAATTCCCGACCATCACCACAGATATTTAGATGACGCAGACAGGCAGCATATCCGAGCTATCGGTTCGGACGACGTGTTTGAAGCGTTGACGCAGTCGCTAGATAAACTTGGCCCTCGGGCAAAAGAGCTGTTCTCGTAGCAGGAAGGTTCGTTCCTGGACTCAGGACCTAATCTTTGAATCTTCCTCAGTTTTCGATCGGGTTTGTGAGCGAAAATGCCGAAAAGAGAATGGGACATTCACCTTTAGAAAGAAGCGATGCAACGATACCCCAATCGAGTTTTTGGTGGCCGCCAATTAGACTTGCTCCTCTCTTTTTTCTTGTTTGGCCTGATTTTTCTGGCCTGCGGCTTTTTTTTAGCAGGTCCTTTTGACTCACTAAAGCGAATTTTCTTGAAGGTCGACACGATCCCTAGCGGGTCGTTCAACAATATCCTTATTTTCGTTTGTGCGACGGGTGCCATTTACCTCTTTCTCTTGCGACGTTCGCTGCGAGCCTTTGCGGGAAAAAAAAGTAACCTTCATCGCTTTTGGCGCTCTCAACCGATCCCTGCATGGATGACTCGGCTCTATATTGGAGTGTGTGGGCTTATCCTAGTCAGAGCGCTCTATGATCTCAAAAGTCCGCTTGAAGCAGATGAAGTGGAACAAATGGCCAGGCTCGCCCGAGGATTCAATGGGGGGTATCTCCTCCGAGAGTTTTTTGGAGGCAGTCTCAATCACGCCCTTCCCAAAGCTTTAACGTTTCTGGGGGTGACACTTTTTGGCTTTAGCGATGTAAGTGCGAGGCTACCCAGTATCTTTTTCGCGGCTCTGGTTCTGGTAGCGGCCTACCGATTACTCAGCTATCTGCCCAATACGTACGCTAGGTTACTTTTTATCGGAAGTTTACTGGCGAATGCTTTCTTTCGTTTCTATTTCGTATCGATGCGTGGCTATGCCGCTGAACTTTTTTTTACTACAGGGTTGTTCAGTTGCTACTTGGCCCTATTTTTCAATCCTGTAAAACTTACGCCTGGTCGAATTTCAATCTTCCTGTTTTTCGCGTGTGGAGCCCTGGTCAGCCACAACTTTGGAATCTTTTTTGTAGTTGCTCTCTCAGTAGCTTTCCTAATCACCTCTGCGGAAAAGGAAGTCCAGCTAGCAGCTCGCTCCCATCAAACCGGCCTCGCTTACTCGTCACTCTTACTTTTGGGTGGCCCATTGTTTGGGTTGCTATTCATTCGCCTTGCCGGATTTTTACATTTTTCAAAGATCATTCCTCAATTGGAGGAATTCCACGCGATTCTCCTGGCTCCCTTCCTTTCGGTGGGCTTTTCATTTGACTGGCAATCTAAGACCGTTCTCCTCATATTAACTGTCTTAATTGTCTATACTTATGGAGTCGCGCGCCCGAAAAGCTATTTCGTTAGGACTCTATTTTTTGTAATGGCAATTGGGCAGATTCTAGTCTTAGAACTTGTGCCGCATCCAACATTGTCCTCTCGTTTTTTTCTTCCTTTTTCGAGTGTCATTGTCATTTTCTTCGGCATAGTTTCCTCCGAAGTGCGGAACGTGAAACAGCGACGAATCTTTCAGTCCCTGGGATTGATCGTTTTTGTGCTCTTACCTTTCCTAAATTCTGGAAAAGTGCTTCTGCCTGTTTCAAAAGTTACGAACGATGAGAGAATCGGACGACACTTTCCTCATTGGGACTATTGCCGCTGTACAACCGCACCAAACGATGCAGATTACTGCAAGGTTGAAGGAATAAGGTCAATGCGACTAGTTTTTCAGGACTCACTCAGACGGCCGGCGGGATTTAGTAAGTGCAATGAAGCGGGGTGTATTGCCACGTTTCGTTCTAAGTATGAACAAGTCTGTTCTCAGATGGTGACTCCAGAGAATCTTTGAAGCTTATTCTTTTACTGTTTCGGGAAAAAGTAAGTCGGCGATCCGATTGACGGTGCCAGAAAACCCTTCCGCGGAGCAGAACGAGATCGGACATTTCTCATTGGGGCGCTCAAAGGAAAGTTTTTGTAAAATACTCGTGAGTGAATTCCTACTAGAAAATTCAAATACCCATTTTTGATCGGGACTTAGCCATAGAGGGCTGGGGCCGGGCCCATAATGGGCTATGGCGACAGGACGGCCGGCCGCGATGGCTTTCAATAAGCCTGAGCTCGATTGAGCGACCACGATCGCCGACTGCTCGATATCCGCTTCGATAGTCGCTTGGCTGCATTCTAATGTCGGATGCGCTCTTAGCCTTACCTCATAGCCGTTGATTTCCCCGGCCAGTTTGACATCAGAAACTATCGCTTCTTCGTTAGGTAAACCCTGTAATAAAAAGAGAAGCCTTTT
>JBBQIT010000328.1:0-5385 GCA_038325205.1 Bdellovibrionota bacterium | reverse complement strand
AGTAGCCAAAGGGCATGGGAAAGGCGTTCTCTAGCTTTTTCTTCAGCTCTTGGTTTTCCGTAACCGATAGGTCTTCGGGAATAGACACAAAATCAATTCGGGTAGCCCGGCTTTGAAAGAGATCAATGATGCGGACCACATCGCGGTGGACAGAACCCACCGAAAATATCTTTCTGATCCCTAAAGGGGATTGAAAAAACGAAAGGGTGTGGCCGCTGCTGGGCAGATCAACCACTACGAGATCATACGCTTTCGTCTTCACAAGATGCTCCAACTTGCCGGCGATGACGGTGTCTGAAATCCCGGGAGCCGTTTCAATAAAGGTCTTCAGGACGTGGTTTTCAAATACCATGTCATATAATTTTTCGAACTTTACGGTGAGTAAGGCGTACTCTTTGAAACAACCCAGGGTATCTAAGGTGAAGAAATCGATTCCGGCAAGTCTTGGGTCCGCCGTTTTGATTCCGGATTGGTCCAAAGGATCCCAGGAAGCGACCAAGACCCTTTTGCCTTTGCGCTTTGCCATCAACGCGGTAGCCCAGGCGACAGAAGTCTTTCCGACTCCACCTTTTCCGGTGAAGAAGACGATTTGTCGAGAGAGCGTATCTTGAAGGAAGCTGCCCACAGGTCGGCGATAATACATTGGTTAGACGAAAACGAGAAGTCGATGATATAAATCGTTCAGCACCTCGTCGGGAAGTCCTCTTAAAGACACTTGATTACGCTGATTAGATGTTGACACTTGAGGCCCAAAACCCGATATAAAGGTTGCACATTTTTAGGGAAAACTTGTTTAACCAACACTCATTGGTTGTCCATGCCAACACCATCATATCCAGAAGCCCCCGAAGGAATCTCTCGCAGAACTTTTATTAGTTGGGTCACCGTCGGCTGGGTTGCTTTCTCAGCAGCTCTAGGCGCGGGTCTCACAGCAGTAGGGCGATTATTCTTTCCGAACGTTACGTTTGAACCGCCACAGCAATTCAAAGCCGGATTTCCGACAGAATATGTGGTCAATAAGGTGGACGAACGCTTTAAGAAAAAGTACGGCGTCTGGATTGTACGGAACGAGAAAGGAATTTATGTCCTTTCGACCGTCTGCACTCATTTGGGATGCACACCGAACTGGTTAGATGCCGAGGCAAAGTTCAAATGTCCCTGTCACGGTAGCGGTTACTATGTAACCGGCATTAACTTTGAAGGTCCAGCACCGCGTCCGCTGGAGCGTTTTAAGATCGCCTTGTCAGATGACGGGCAGCTTTACATCGATAAGAACGTGAAGTTCCAGTACGAAAAAGGCCAGTGGAAAGATGCCGGATCGTTCTTGGAAACCGCAGCATCGTAATAATAGAGCGAGGAGTTTATGGCTGGCAAAGGAGGCTTTTTAGAATCGATTCGAGAATCGCAAGCCTGGAAATCTATTTTCCGACATGGCGCGCCTGACAACCCACGTAATAAGGTTCTCATAGTTCTAATGAACGTATTTTTGCATCTTCATCCCATCCGGATGAAGAAATCGGGTGTGCGCATGAGCTTCACCTGGTGCATGGGCGGTCTTACTTTCTTTCTCTTCTTGGTCGAAACGGTAACTGGCGTTCTTCTTATGTTCTACTACCGTCCCACGGCTGATTACGCTTACTCCGATATTATTGCGCTTCGAGAGCATGTGCCGATCGGCATTATGCGTGAAGTCCATCGTTGGGGCGCTCATGCGATGGTCATTACCGTTTGGCTACATATGTTCCGCGTCTTTTTGACCGGGTCTTATAAGCCACCCCGAGAGTTCAACTGGGGCGTCGGTGTCATCCTTCTCGTGTTAACATTACTTCTCAGTTTTACAGGCTATCTCCTTCCTTGGGATCAATTGGCCATTTGGGCTATCACCGTAGGATCGAATATGGCCAGAGCGACGCCTTTCTTGGGCCATGAAGGTCCGGGTGCGTCTCTCATTAATATGCTTTTAGGTTTCGATGCGGTGACGGCTGGAAGCGACGCGCGCTTCGCGCTGCTCGCGGGTAGAATGGTGGGGGAAGCGACGTTACTTCGCTTCTACGTGCTCCATTGCATCTTCATTCCGCTAATTGCGAGTGTGTTGATGGCCATTCATTTCTGGAGGGTCAGGAAGGACGGGGGCATATCCGGTCCGCTGTAAGCTAGATGAAGATCATTCACTACATCACTGAGACGATCAACTTTCTGTGCAGCCCGTCGCTTCTGTTTACGATATCGACGGCGCTCTTCTTTCTAGTTCTCTTTAAATGGCGAAGGGCGTTTGCCAAAAAGAGTTCGCTTATCTACACCGAATTGGGAATGGTGGCGTTTTTGATCGCCAGCATGGCGCATCCCACCTTTAGAGACATCGTTACCAAACCGGATAACGTACCGATCGTTGGTATGCTGTTCTTGGTCGTATTTTTCATGTGGTTATTCCTTCACAACGCGGTCATAAACGATGACCTTACCGATGCCGGACTTCCCGTCTCGAATAAAAAAGAATCCAAGGAGCTAGTGTTCACTTGGCCTGACTTGGTTTTCAGTGAATTTGTTTGTTCGATTTTAGCCTGGTCGCTGCTTCTTATTTGGTCGATCTGTCTTCGTGCTCCCTTAGAAGAGCCAGCCAATCCGGTCGAAACGCCGAACCCGTCCAAAGCGCCTTGGTATTTCTTGGGACTCCAGGAAATGCTCGTGTACTACGATCCTTGGCTAGCGGGCGTGGTATTCCCGACTTTGATCATCGTAGGCCTTGTGCTGATTCCCTACATTGATATCAATCCCAAGGGGAACGGGTACTACACCTTTAAAGAACGAAAGTTCGCCATCACAGCATGGCTTTTCGGATTTTTGATTCTCTGGGTTCTACTCATTGTATTAGGAACTTTCTTGCGCGGACCGAACTGGAACTTCTTCGGACCTTACGAAGTGTGGGACATTCATAAGTTAGCCGTTCTTAAGAACGTAAACCTTTCTGAATATATTTTTCGTGGTTTGGGCATCAATGGAGGGAGACTTCCCGATAACGTCTTCCTGCGCGAAGGTGTTGGGATGATTCTGTGCCTAGCCTATGTTTTTGTCATGCCCGTGGTGATGGCAAAGACGTTCATGAAGGACATGCACGCCAAAATGGGTGACGCCCGTTTTTACCTGCTCGCGTTCTTACTGTTGTCCATGGGGGCGTTGCCGATCAAGATGGTTTTACGATGGCTGTTTAACTTAAAATACATCGTGGCGATACCAGAGGCATTTTTTAACATCTGAGCGGTAAGCAATGGCAAATACACCTCAAGACGATCGTTTTTATAAGCCCCAATCACTCATCAAGTGGTTCGGCGTCGCTAGCATCATCATGCTTGTCTTCACGATTTGGATGATTCTCGACGATTTCGGCCGCCCGTGGAAAGCCTATCAATTAGAGTTCGCGAAACTCAAAAAAGATAAATACGAAAAAGCGGTTACGGCCGCTCAAGGTGCCATTGACCCTGCGGCATTAAAAGCGGCCCAAGACGCCGAAGAAACTGCCAAAAAAGACATGGCGGCCAAGAAAAAAGACGTCGAAAAGTCTGAGGACGAGCTTGATAAGTTAAAGACCAAGGAAAAGATTGCGACCGGCAAGTATCAGGACGCGAAAGCTAGCTGGGACGTAGAAAAATATTATTTTGAAGCCGAGTTTGGTCATGAAGTGGCCCATGGTCATAAGAAAATCGATGACCCCAATATCCAAAAGAAACTCGATTACCTCGATAAGGGGTGGCAAAAGGTTTTGGTAGCTCGCGACAAGTCGAACCAAGCGCAACAAGCTATCGAAGATAAATCGAGAGAAGTCGATTCTTTGCACGACGAACAAGTGAAGGCCGATAAAGCGTACAAGCTTTTGACCGCCGATGTGGATCGTCTCAAAGGGCTAAAAGATTCGTCAGAGATGACGCTAATGAAATTTGCCCGGAACGCTCCCATCTTAGATCTCGCGAGCCCAGTACTTAAGATCAATCAGATCGTAGTTCCCGGCTACAAAACGGATATCTATTTCGCCCAAGTCTCGGCGATCAACCGTTGCACGACTTGTCATCTGGCTATTGATACGCCTGGATTTGAAAATGAAAAACAACCTTTCCGAACGCATCCCAAGCTGGATGTGATGTTGGGAAGTCGTTCTCCGCATCCTTTGGAAAACATTGGTTGCACGCCCTGTCACTCAGGCCGAGGCGAATCGGTAGATTTCGTCCGAGCCGCTCACACTCCACGCGACGAAGAACAAAAGCAATTATGGGAAAAGAAGTACCACTGGCACGAACAGCATTACGTCATCGAAAAGATGCTTCCCCTCCAATATACGGAAGGAAAGTGCAAATCCTGCCATCAACAGACGGAATATGTTCCGAAAGCCGAAAAACAGACGGCTTCTACCCAAATGATCAAAGCGGCGGGCTGTTTCGCTTGTCATAAGATTGCGGGTTGGGAGCATTTGCGAAAGCCTGCGCCTTCTCTTAAGAAGGTCAAATCAAAGCTTTCTCGCGATTGGATTGTGAAGTGGGTCACGGACCCCCAGAAGTTTAACGATCACACTCGTATGCCTTCGATCTTCCATCAGAGCAATATTACGACGAAGCAATACGCGTCCTTTCAGGATGCTGAGATCAATGCGATCACTGATTACGTTCTAAATATCTCTGAGGACTACAAGCCGACCATTAAACTGCCTCTCGGAAACGCCGAGCGTGGCAAAGCGCTTTTCGGAACGGTCGGCTGTCTTGGTTGTCACGGTATCGACGACTATCAAAGAGTTCGCTACGGCATGGCCCCCGATCTTTCTACGGTTGGTAGCAAAGTTAGCAAAGAGTGGATTGTCGATTGGATTAAATATCCGCGTCACTACTTTGAACACACGGTCATGCCCGACTTGAGGCTCTCTGACCAAGAAGCTTCGGATATTGCCGCCTACTTAATGGGCAAGAAAAATCCAGAGTTCGAAGGAGCCACTCCGGTCGCGACGGATGAAAAAACGCAGCGAGATGTGCTCAGACTCTATTTGATGAGGGATCCCAAGCTTGCGCCGAATACCGATGAGAAGATCGACAAGGTGCTTGGCGGATTTAGCTCTCATGAAGTGACGATGAAGCTCGGCGAAAACGCCATGAACCGATACGGTTGCTTCACTTGCCATGAGATCAAAGGCTACGAGAATGTGCCGGGTATCGGAACGGAGCTTACTGAAGAGGGAAGTAAGCCTCTCAATAAGTTCGATTTCGGATTGGTTGAGATGGAGCGGACCAATTACGGTTTCTTAGAGACCAAGCTCTTAAATCCCCGCGTTTATGACACAGGAACCGTGAAAGAGTATTTGGATCTGTTGCGCATGGGTAATTTTCATTTCGAGCCCAAAGAAGCGGA
>JBBQIT010000327.1:0-5397 GCA_038325205.1 Bdellovibrionota bacterium | reverse complement strand
CCGTTCGGCTTGCCAGCCCCCAAATAACTTCGTAAATCGTCGTTCAATTCTCGATCTGCGCGGACGAGAAGGGGTCATTCGACTTTTGGAAACAATTACAAATCTACTTCGCCCAAATTCCATTCACCCCCGGCAAGTCAGGCATCTCGCGGCCATCGTCCTCGCCGATTTCGTCTTCGATAGAGGTCTCGAGATTCTACGATCTTCGAACTGCGTGCCTAGCTTACCAGTCCTCCAAGCCAATAGTGACGTCTTGACGCTTTAACGTTATAGCTGCTATGCTGTGTTTTGAGGTATAGAGATGAAAACAACTACCAAACGAGCCACTGTTTATTTTGATTCAAGACTCTTACGGGCCGTTCAACTTAAGGCGGTTGAGACTGAATCCTCGGTATCTGCCATTGTTTCTGAAGCGATCAAGTCTTACTTGAGTGACGACGCGGAAGATCTTGCAGCGTTCGAAGAGCGCGCTAAGGAGCCCGGAGTTTCCTTCGAGCAGGTACTTAAGAAACTAAAGAGCGATGGCAAAATATAGTGTCTTTATCAAGCGCTCCGCCCAAAAGGAGCTGGAAGCCCTTCCTAAGGGTTATCTGCTTCCGATCACCAAAATCATAGCTTCCCTGGCGATCGAGCCTCGACCTCACGGATCGGAAAAGCTTACCGGTGACGATAAATACCGAATCCGCAAGGGGCCCTTTCGGATTGTTTATTCCATTCAGGATTATGAGCTCACTATTTGGGTTGTGAAGATCGCGCATCGAAAAAAAGTTTATCGCTAGCCGTTAGTCATCGGCCTATGTCCCATGGTCTACGCTCTTCGAACTGCGTGCCTGGGGCATGCTTTGCTCATCTTACCGTTGCAACTAGTTGCCAAATGTCGGACAACCCATTTCGCTTAAATGTTTTTGAAATGACTCTTGGTCAGTCTCTTTTATTTCGGCTTCCCACAGCGAGAACGGCGAACCACTGGGTAAAAACATCTGTTTACGGGCAATGAGGATGTCCTTAACCACAAAATTTACATCTTCGATTTTTACTCCATTGGAATAGAGCATTGAAAACTTAAGATAGTTCCAATTCCAATCAGCCCCACTCACCCTTCCTGTTCCGCTCAATTTGTTCGGGTGTTCGGTGTCTAGGGTATCGGAGATCTTAAGGGTGTTTCCAGTCACCTTCATGTAAACAGGAGAAAACTCTGCTGGATTTTTGCCTTGTTGAATACAAGCCAACTCGGAAAGGGTACTGGTCGAAGGAGACATTGTTTTTGCGAGCAATACCGTTTGGGTTTGAGATTCTCCACTTATTAGATTCAAAATCCGCGCTTCACCAAAGTAATAGAGGGTTTTCGTGGAGGCAGCGTCACCGAACGACGAAAGGGAAGAAAATAGTAATATAAAAACTAACGAAAACCTTCGCATAGACTAACTCCCCGCAGTAAAGTTTGACGTAGTTGTTGTCGGCTTCCCCATTGGTAACTCTACGAATACGACCTTTAGGTTTGGACTGTCAATCTAGTACAAGACGGCAGCTTTGTTACATGGAGCGCGGCGGAATGAGATGTTGTCCGCTACGCGGACGCCTCTTCAACGTTTGCGGGTATGGCCGTAATTGCGAATAAAGAGGTTTCGCTGCGAGGCGGTGCTTTGTGCAGTTCGTCTGAAATCATCGCTGATCTTGTACTGATCGGCGCAAACGATACATAACCATTGGACATCGAGAAGTCGGTTGCGATGCTCGTATTGCTCGACATCTGGAGCCGGCCGGTGACAGGCCTCACACTCGGTTCGATGGTGGTGATCGTGAATCTTGCCTCCATCTTTCGCCCTGTCTTTGGTGCCCGGAGCTTCTTTGCGTTTCATCTCACTGCTTTTTAGCCCGGCCTTTTTTAAAATGTCGCCTAAACTCATAGTTGGATAATACAACAAAGATTAGGAAATAAAATTAAGTTTAACTGGGCAAGGGGGGCAGACGAGAGGGATTTCCTATATTTGGCTCAGGCTGCGCCGGTCGCAGATCAAATCCGCTTCGCGGATTTAGATTAATATTAATCCTAAGATGAATATTAATGATTCAATTCGCTGAAGGCGAATTGAATGGCGTCCCCTGGTCTACGATCTTCGAACTGCGTGTGTCAGGAATAATCCTGTCACGGTGTTGAAGTAAGCTCCTCTAGAAATGGGGCTGTTCCTTCAAGTGTATCTATGATTTCCCATGCGCGAGAATATTCGGTTCCCAAAAAGGTTGAATCATTTACGATAATGTCTTGAATTTCCTTGTCACGACCTAACTTTAGATAAACAGCCTTTTGGATTGCATCCACGTGGAGATGTCTTCTAACCAACAGTTTTTCATTGGCGTATTTCTGAAGTAGGGGCGTGAGGGGAAGGGCGCTACCCAGAATCTGATCAACGTAACGATGAAGCAATTCATGAAAAATCAAACCAACGAAGATCTTATCGCTAAAAGGATGCCCTTGAGTAGTTGTAGATAGATAAGGCCAAAATGGAATCAAGACTGGTTCGGCCTGGCCCTTCAAATTGGGGCATATCATAAGACTGACCGTTTCCTCGTGTCTTAAGAACGCTTTCTTCAGGAGTTGCGCTGTTGTTCTCAGGAGGTCGGTTTCATTGACCTTCCAAGTACGAATGGCCCTAGGCAGCGCTTCACTCATCTCTTTCAATACAGGTTCCGCAATTCCACTAGGACAAACCTGAAGATCCAACGAACTCGCATATTCGATGAAGATAACCGGAGCCGAATATTGAACGATCGAAGCGTGAGTGGCCGCGCAAAAGAAAGCAGCCAAAACGGGTAAGTATTTCATGAGAGGAATTTAACATGTGAATGCTGAAAAAGTGAGCGTTTGGATTAAGGACTTCTCCAACTACCGATTAGGGGTACTTGCGCATTGCGGATGGAATGGGGTATTTGCTGTTAGAAATTAACTCACCAGGGGCACTTCCCCCGTTAATGGCGGAGAGCCAGAAAAGTTGCCCGTCGTTTTCTGTAAAGTTAGGGAGCGTGGACAAATGAGATATCGTCCGCGAAACGGACACCTTGATCACTAGCTCTAGCAGTAGCCGTAGCCTTTTTGTTTTCAGCGGACTGAAATCAGATTGCTAGTGCTAGGGCTAGTGAGGGAAATTTTTCTGCGAAAAAATGGCGTCTCCCACTTTCT
The DNA here is from genome assembly GCA_038325205.1 of Bdellovibrionota bacterium. GTDB lineage: Bacteria > Bdellovibrionota > FAC87 > UBA2466 > UBA2466 > JBBQIT01. The sequence continues at coordinate 2,219 of JBBQIT010000327.1, read as the reverse complement.
TACGGTAGATACCTTTCGACCACGACCACGACCACGACCACGATCTTCGAACTGCGTACCAGATGTTGCCGTTACTTAACGAAGTCTCCTCTGGAAAGGCGGTAGAGGTCAGTGTCCACGCCTTTCAGTATGATTCGCATATTGAACTTCATGCCCAGACGAGTGGCTATCTTTAAAGAGGGGGTGTTGTTTGGGGTAATCGTGGCCGTGACTTCATCAAGCCCGACAGAGAAACCATGATTAACCAGGGCAAACGCGGCCTCCCATCCGTACCCTTTGCCCCAAGCCGACTGACGGAGTCGATAAGTTACATCCACCAACCTTTCTCCCTCCCAGCTCCAAGGAGTCAATCCGCCCATACCGTGGAGTATTTTGCCTTCTTTGTCCCATATTCCGAACTTGCCGAGCCCGGTGCCTATGTGGTCTGCAATCGCAGACCGGATCCATTGGCGAGCAGTATCAATACTTGTCTGCCTATAAATAGTAATCGGATAGGCATTGAAACCGTCGTCTTGAGTGAGTTCGAAGAAAGCATCGGCGTCTTGCTCATGCCAAGGTGTGATGGTTAGGCGAGAGGTTGAAATTTCTGACTTTTTCATATGTCTTTTAAATCAATTAGGCCAGTGAGCATCTGCCCTAACTAGCTTTTCGGGTCTCCACTGAGTTAATCAGTCCATGCAGCATTTTCGAGAGTGTTTCAAGTTGAGAGTACGCTTCTTGGTAGAGGGTATCCCCGACTAAATGCTTCTTCTGAAGAATTTCAAGAATAGCTGCACATTCGAAAGTAGAACCTCTGGCGATTCTGAAGAACTGCTGTTTCTCGCCTTTGTGCCATCGACCATTACCTTCAGCGATGTTGAGCGGGATAGAAAGTGAGGCCCGTGTGAGCTGGTCGACGAAGGGGTACGAAATTCCATCGCCAGCTGACTTGATAAGGTCGTCTACCGCTTGAACCCAGACTATCGATTTTTGATAAACATCCAATTTCTCGTGCAAGAACGCCATTAGGACCTCCGTTATTACGCGAGGAGTAAACCCTATTTTGCAGAGAGTAAATATTGATAGGGGAGCATCGACAAAATGAAATGATGTCCGCGGAGCGGACACCTTGATCACTAGCTCTAGCACGAGCCCTAGCTTTTTTGTTTTCAGCGGACTGAAATCAGATTGCTAGTGCTACTGCTAGGGCTAGTGAGGGCCAAATTTTTCTTTGGAAAAATTTGGCGTCCCCACCGGGATTCGAACCCGGGTTTTCACCGTGAAAGGGTGACGTCCTAGGCCTCTAGACCATGGGGACTCGCGAGGGACCGATATTGCGTTTGAAGTCATGAATTTGCAACCATTTTCAAAATAAAAGGTTCGATCTTCGGAGCGGTCTTCTTAAGTCTAACGAATATGCCTCCTAGAGAGGCCGAAGGTTGCCACGTCGTTTGCCACCCTCGCGATGACGAGGAGAAAAAGCTCGCCCCACTTCCGGTGTCCCAATACTTACGGATCCCGTAAATCTATTTGGGTTTCGTTAAGCTAACTTCAGATTCTGATTGTGCTTAGCGTTACTCCTAAGATATGACGAATACTGACTTTGGGTTAGGGGGAAGATATTCGTTTTTGGGTTCCTGGGGGAGCCGCATCTCTTGTGGTTGCCAGTCTCCTTCTTCATTTAATTCCTATTCAAGTGTCGGCGCACGAATCGGTTTGCGTGAAGGCCATCATTCGCGAATTCGATAGCAATTGGCATCGAGATTTTTCACGCTTTCCCGGGATGAAGCGCCTATCCGAGCGGCTTCGCCAAGACCTAAAAGCCGATCCGACGGTTAGACCTGAGCTTCAGGACTATCTTTCCAAAGGCGGAGATCCGCTAGCATTGGGCCAATCTTCCATCTTGGCCGGTTTGAAATGGGTTTTCACCAATACCATCGAGCGCAGCGGAATTCCGGCTGTCAGAAAAGGGGAATTGAAGATCGCTTTGGATAAAGCGGTGGCAGAGCTGCTGGAGAATCCCGTACGTATTGAGACAGCTGCCCTACAGCTTGCCGATGGTGGTGGAGACGGGGGAGGGAACGGCGGAACGGATAATCTTGGCGGAGGCGACTATCGCTCTTTCAATGACGACACAGAGATGGCAGTGGTGTTTGACCGCTACATGAAAAGCGAAGTCTTTCAGCGCTGTGTGATTCGAGGATCTATCCTTTTTATTGCGAGTAGTTTTGTAAATACGG
>JBBQIT010000326.1:0-5399 GCA_038325205.1 Bdellovibrionota bacterium | reverse complement strand
GAGCGGCTATTTGCCTGGCTCAAACGTTTCGGACGAGTCGATACTCGTCGGGAGGCGAAGGCAGCCAACTATCTTGGTTTTGTACTACTAGCCTGCGTAATCATTGTCCTGAGGCAATTTTGAGATGGGCTCTAGGAAACTGATTTTTCTAGCTCGTTCTGCTTTCTTCACGGGATCTAATTTATCTCGGCAAACTTTTGCCATATAAGCGACCACTTCTTCAAGGCTAGGGTTCTTCATTAATTTTTGGGCCAGAATTTCTTTGATCATTTTAATGTCGTCTTCGGTCTCCCTCGACAGGGAGACTTTTAGTTCCGTAATCTTCTTATAGGCGTTGGGATTTACTTCGTTCACCTGGCGTTCCAATTCAGTCTGGTTTAAGGATTTTGCTTTCTCAATCCATTCCGTCTTATTTTCTTGATTGATGACGGGAACAATTCGTCTCGCTTGGGAGAGCGTTAGCTGTCCTTGCTGAATCGCCTGATTAATCTCAGGCACTTCGTCTGACTTCTCAGCCACACTTTTAAAGTAATAGCTCTGGGCTCGACTCAACTTGAGCCGACCCTCACAATATTCAAATATCCCTGAATAGTTTAGTTCAGCGAATACCTGTTTCTTTCGCATCTGAATTAGAACTTCCAAAAGCTCTGCCTCCGTATGCAAATACTGTTTCGCCAATGTGGTTGCTTTTTCATCAAGTAGTTTTGTTTCGTTCATAAGTGAATTCATATCATGGCTTTTTAGAGGCTATTTTTTTGCGTTCTATCGATTCGTGTGCCTTTGTGATTCAAGTCTCCCCAGCCGGCATGGCTTCTCAATTTCGAATGTGACCTGAGAGCTGCCTGAGCAAAAAACACCCCAAATAAGACCCCTTCGACGAATAGACGTCATTTATTCGATTTCTCGTCGATAATGCGTCAATTAAAAAGAAAAAAAAGCAGACCCAACGGGCTTAAATAATCGTAAGGAAGGTCTGGTCATCTCCCGTTGGGTTCGAGCAGGTGGCGACTGTTTTTTTTCCTTTTCTTGCCGCTATCCATCGCCACGTGCGGCTCGGTCGGTCTGATTTTCTCCTTGGCATCGGAGTGGTCATCTAAGTTTTTGACGGAGCAGGGCTAAACGGGTGGGTTCTAAAAACTGCGATATGAATTCATTCTGATCTAAGGCCGTCATCGCCGAGAGATCGGGATCGGGCGGCAGGCCTCCGAGCTTTTCCTCAAACAGTCCCAAAAAACATCCCGCAAAAAACATCGAGCCGATGCTTGCGCTCCCTCGTAAGTAGGGCATGGCTTGGTAATAGCCATAGAGGCAGGTGAGAAATTGGACCCTCGAAGATGTTGATTCGGGATCTTTTCGAAGCTCTTCAAGCCGTTGCAATACATCATTGAGAATACCGTCCACGTTTTCCGGCAGCGTGTGCTCTAAAACCATAACCCCCACGCCAAAAACGTAAGGCCCCGTCTTAATCTCGGAAAGGTATTTGCTTATTCGCGTGGCCGGAATTTTAGTGCGGGTTAACGTCTCGTAATAAGTTTGTCGTGAAATTCGCGGTACGGAAGCGGGGAGGGGATAATCAAAATCTAGCGCCAGCGGCCCATTGTTAAACTCCATGAGATTGCGATCCGCTTGTACCCAAATAGCGTGGTTGTGGGCATCCAGGTGAGTCGCGGATCGCTTGGCGCGCGCCAGGCCGAACTGTTCGGGATTTGCCGTAGCCATGGTAATCGCGATCGCTTCGCGGGCTTCGGCTAAGTATCTTAGGATTTCAACAAAAGGAACGGCACATCTGATTTTTTCGGCGACCTTATTCGCGTGATTCGCCGCCTGCTTGCGGTACCACGCAGAGTCCCCCCCGAAATTCCAACGTCGGGATTGAGGGAAGTCGGAGTCGACGTAGTTCACGAGGTCTTCACGAATGCCCATGACTCACACGTCTCCGTTAGGCCAAATACCATAAAGGTTACAAACGTTAGTCGATGAGAAATTAGCTTACTTGGCCGAGGTCTTTGCCGCGATCCAGTTCGTAAGAGAACTTAGATCTTCAGCCTTAAAGTTTGGTTTCGCAGCCTTCGGCGGCATACTTCCGTCTGCGAGTTTAGCCGCTACTTTTTTCATCGCGGCGTCGTCTCCGGAAATCGCCGCAGCTACAGTTTTGGCACCATCTGTATCTCCTGTGCTCCCGCTGTGGCACTTTTGACAGCTGTCCATTGTTTTTAGGGCGACCTCTTTAAATTTCGGAGCGTCGGCTTTAGTTAGTTCGGTCTTAGTGTCTTCTTTCTTCTCTTCCTCTTTTTTGACGGTGGGCAGAGGATACTTCGCATCGAGGTCCTTTAAAGAAGTGACCGCCATCGTCGCCTTGTCACCATCTTTGGCCGCTTTCGTAGGTAAAATGTAAACGGCTTCTGAATTGGGCTTGGCTGGCTGAAGGCCTTTAGTTTTCGCATAGGTCGATTCGATCTGACCCACTGCTGTGTTTAATAGCTCTTTGCGGGCATCCCACTTCGTCTCGGTGGTGCCTAAAGCAATGGAATGCATTTTCTTTTCGTCGGTCGGGTCTTGGACGTTTACAAAAACGCGTCCCTCTTTATCTGCGGTCCCCGCAACATCGAGGGCCATGGCTGCTTTGTTGGAATCGGCTCCCTGGCCCGGTTTCGTTTTGTCGGTATAGTGATTCACGTAAGCTAAATAATGATCGGGTTGAAATCCGCACTCTTTTAATGCCGCTTGGGCCTTTTCACGACTTGCGGGATCTTTCTTTAAAAGCTCGGTGTTCTCATCCCAGCACTTGGTTTGAAGTTTCTTTTTATCTTGGGATTCTTTAAAAGCCTTTTCAAACTCTTTCGCTTCGTCAGTCTCTGCTATCTTTTTTCCGCTTTCAAGGAGAGCTCCCCATTTAATCCGTTCGAAAAATTTCTTGTCGTCGTCTTTGATCTCCCCTTTTAACTTCTCATTGACCTTCTCGAGTAACTTTTCAATCTCTTTGTCCCCAATAGAACCCATCAGTTGGCCTAGGCCCGTTCCCGCTTCGGTCGGGCTGGTTACTATCATCTTTTGAAAGATGGCCGGTTGTTCTTTGGTAAGAGGAAACCAATTCGCTAAAAACTTTTCTCTCGCTTCTCGTTCTTTGTCGGCTTGGGCCGTGTCGGTAACCGGGCTCTCGGATCGCTTGGCGTCCGGGCCTTTTTTTCCGTGATCGGCTGCGGACTTCTTTTCTTCTGTGCCGGTTGGTTTTTCATCCGGCTTATCTTCCGGGCCCGCTGCTAACGCCGCAAACGCAAAGAAGATTACGAAAAGAGATACGAAGACGGTTCCGCGACGCTTCATCAAGCCCCCAAGTGCTCATTAGACTGCTTTTAGGTGTGTGTTTCTATTTTCCGCTTTGCAGGGATTTATTGCAACCCGAATGCCGAGTTAAAACGCGTCGCGGCGTAAAATGTCACCGTAAATAGGAATTGAGATCGAAGCGCTTAGCTTCGTAACTGTAGGAATACTAAATTTCGACTGGGACTTAGCCTGTAGTCAGGTTTCTCGACGTATTTCTCGAGTGCACATTGCGGAATCGCTCAACTGTGGGAAGCCAAAGGCTTTTCTCCCCTCGACTAAAGAGTGAGCATAGTCGTCTAGCCGCCAGCTAGGAAAGCCACAATCGCTTTCTGGTCTTCAGGGGGAAGTAATGCGCTACCTTTGGGCATATCGCTGGACATGTGAGCCGCGGCCGTAGATGAGTTAGAGGGCATCGGTTTAGTTTTGCCAGGGCCATGGCACCCGGCACAATTCGTAGCAAACAGTGCACTACCATCTTTTGTGGTAGAGGTCGCCGTATCAGACTGCCCGTCATTTTTAGCAGCAGCGACTTGCGCTCCTGCGGCAGCTCCGGCAGCGCCGCCCGTAGCGGGTTGAGGAGGTGCTGGTTGAACGATAGCAACGGCGTTCTTTGTTTTATCCCAATCCCAGCGCTGGACTCCGCTTTCCGTTTTATGCGGGTGTCCTACGAAAGTAGAAGCTAACACTTTATCGTCTTTAAATTTTTTGATGGCCGCTTCTTTGTCATCCTTCGTAAACGTTAAATTCTTTGGTTTTCCGTTCTCGTCGTTTACAGCAAAGTTGTAGTGTCCATCGGCAAAGTTACCGAGAGCTTTCATCATTTTAAATGCTTTGTCGGTCTCGCCTTGATCGATCAACTGATTGATATAGGAGTTGGCATTCTTACCGACGGCATATTTGTTTTTGGGAGAATTGGAGTCTTTGTCATTAGCATCGCCCCAAAGCTCTTTTTTAGCGGCTAGGTTACCACTTGCGGCGAGGTCAATTCGTTTGTTGATCTCAGCAATCTTTTTCTCGCCTTCTTCTCTGGCGATTTCGAGAGCTTTAAAAAAAGCGAGCATATTTTTATCTTTAGGCTCGGTTACGACTTTCTCTTTCGTCTTTTCGTCAGTGCCCCAGTTGTTAAGCGCTACGAACACGCGACGACCAAAAGTTTCAAATTGGGAATCGGGACTGGCTTCTTTATCCCACTTCTTGACCAAACCACTTAAATGGTCCCAGGCTTCGGACCAATTTTTCTGAGTAAGAGGGATCATCATATCCACGATGGCACGGGCAAGAGGTAACTCTTGAGCTACCGTCGAGTTAACGACTCCGTCTTCGGCCTTCACCGTATTAATGGATTCGACTAACGTTTCGCCGTCAAACTTGGTGCCTTCGTAATAGCGCTTAAATTCCCCGGCTAGTTTCGGAGGATAGAAATACGTATCGCCGAATGCGGTGGTTAGCGTCTTTAAATCTTTGTCTTGTTCTCGGGAAGCGGATCCGGACGTTCCCGCTGTCTTTGCGTGAGCAGCGTCGGCTTCTTTGTTATCTGCTAATGATAATGAAGGTAGCGCCAGAGATAATAGCAATACCGGAATCAAGAATTTAGAACTGTTCATATTCAACTCCCACACTACGCTAAAAGCACGTGCGACATTCGCCTCAACTAATTCCCCTAAGAGTCGGAAAATGCATTAACAGTGCCAGTAATTGTGTCTGTGGCGCTATTCATTTTCTCCTCTACAAACCTCGTGGTTCCGAAGTGTTTCGCTAGAATACAAAAACGATCTTGCGCCCACTCCTCGTTTTCGCGCACTCGGGGTCAACGGCGCAATTGGTGCGTATTCCGTTTCCCGGCGTGCTTTGTCAGTCGCGTTAAACGCGTAAACATTCGTGTTTTTGAATTTCGTCGATTTGTTATAGGGGTGGCTAGAGTTCAGACACCTATTTGGCTCTATCTCATTTTTGTGTAAGTAGCTGATTGCTCGTCGCGATATATCGGGAGTTGAGATAGCCACAGACCTGCATGATCTTAAGCCTGAAGTAGTGCATGTTTCGATACCCGTATGCTCGTCGTTTAATGGCCTTGA
>JBBQIT010000325.1:0-5404 GCA_038325205.1 Bdellovibrionota bacterium | reverse complement strand
TGACAGCACTCTCGGATTGCAACCGCACATACTCGCGTCCGACGGTCACCGCCCAATTGAATATATTTCTTTTTAGTTCAGGGCTCGATTGCACTTCGGATTGAATCTTCGAGTAAATCTTTTCGTAGATTCGCGGAACGCTTACCAATAGTGTCGGACCCACGGTTCCAATGTCTTGAGCTACCGTATTAATGTTTTCCGCGAAGTTGAGCACGATGCCAGAAAAGATCGGGATCAAACTTTCGATTCGGCCCATGATGTGGGCAAAAGGGAGAAAGGTGATCGTGGAATCTTTGTTCGTTAGTAACATCTCGGCGGCAAGCGCTCTTGCTTCGGTAGTAAAATTGGTTTGGGTGAGCACCACTCCTTTAGGACGTCCTGTAGTACCCGAAGTGTAAACGATAGAGGCAGTCGCTGTCGGCGAGACTTGCGCCGCATATTTGCGGAACGCCGAGTCTGCGGTTTTAGAAACCGGAGCCGACACAATTTCCGAAAAGTTCTTCGTCGAAAAAGGAGCCGTTCCCTCCGCTTTATCAAAAAGCGTTACTACCGGGATCGTTCGCTTGGTCGATGCGAAAACTTCCGCCATCTTTTTGCAGCAACCTTCGTCGTCTACGAAGATAAGTTTAGCTTCGCAGTTTTCTACGATGTAAGCGACGTCTTCGACCGAGTTGGAATGGTAAATGGGAACCACGACGAGCCCAGTGCACTGAGAGGCGTAGTCGATCATCATCCACTCAGGGCAACTTTGGCTGAAAATACAAATCTTTTGATCCATGCCTAAGCCCAAACTGTTGAGGTAGGTGAAGATCTTTAAAACGTTTTCGTGGAATTCGTTCCACTTAATGGTGACGTACTCACCCTTTCGCTTATAGCGGATGATGCTATCGGTAGGGGTCAGATCGAGTCTTCTTAAGTACGCTTCGGGGAATGTCTTTCCGTCCACTGTCAGCGAAGGCTTAGTTACCGGAGGAGTTTTGTTCTTGGATGGGGATCCAGAGTTAGTTTCCATGTCCACCGCCTTGTTCGTTTCAAGCATTTCGCCCCCTTTTAAATCCCCTCGTCGATTGGCTAAACCCAACTGAACTCGGGGATTTGTTCTCGACGTGTTCCTGCCGCTATAACATCGAAACCCTCCATTTTAAAAGGTTCCTTTATTCGCGGGCTCGTAATTTGCAGTCAAGAGGGGGTAATGGAAAAGCTCGTCCTATCGTTGTTTGCCGGCATTGCGGCAGCTCTCCTTTTCGGCGCTTTCGTAACTCTTTTAAAACGGAAGGTTTCTGCCTTGCCTAGATCCAACGGGCAAGCTCCCCACGAAGTGACCTCCCTTTGTTTCTTTATTTTTCTGACCGCAGTTTCGGGGAGTGTGGTCGGAGGATACTATTTGGGGCGACCGATTATCGGTCTCGTTGGGGCGGGAATGGCCTCTTTTTTCGGGCTTCGTGCTTATAGTGTCTGGAGAATAGGACGACGGCGGTTTCACATTGAAGTAGCCGCCTTGGGATTTTTGCGGGCCCTTCACGGGCTCTTGCGCGCAGGCGTTGGGTTATCCTCTGCGCTCTTTCAGTTAGCGGAAGCGAAAGACATGGGGTGGGATGCTTTCTCACCTTTATTCGAAGCTTCGTTGAGGCGTTTTCAAAGCGGGAAGTCCTTGTCGGCGTGTCTTCTTCGAGTTCGAGAAAGGGTTCCGGGAAGGGCACTTCGTTTGGGTATCGGACTCATGGAAATGGCTTACCGAAAAGGGTTGCCTCTATTGCCCGTCTTGGAACGAACGTTATCTTGGTTGGAAAAAGATCTTTCGTTGCAGTCTCGTGTGAAAGACCTCGCCAACGTCGCTTGGGCCCAGCTTGCGGTAGCGGCGGCCTTGCCTTGGCTGGTCTTTCTGGCGCTTTCCCTCTTCGAGCCGGATCTATGGCAAAGGTTTCGGGAGTCCCCGCAATTTTGGCCACTCATCTTTTTTGCGCTTATTACCGAGTTTGCCGGAGCTATATCAGTCAGGAGGGCTGCTTGCTTTTATTGAGGGAAAGGCGGCGGTGGCGGCGAGACCTCATCCATTTTTTTGAAGGGGTCTCGCTTCACATTCACTCGGGTTATGACCTTGCTTACTCCTGGAGTGAAGTGCTGAAGGGACTTTCCGAAGTGCTTAACCCCACTTTTACGGAACTCCTGTGCTTACGCGACGAAGAGGGAATTACTGGCCTTCTGGGAAGGTTGGCAAACGGCTACCCCGAGCCATCGCATCGGATGTGGTTTGGGATGTTAAAGCAGCTTTACGGTCAGGGGGCGCCGATGGGTGAGGCCGTTTTAGCGGCCGGGAAGACGCTACGGGGGGAGCAAGAAAGGGATCTGGAAGCCCACTGTCGCAGGCTGTCGGGTAGGCTAAATCTTCGAATATTGTTCTTCTTTCTGCCTCCTACATTCCTGCTACTTTTCTGCCCCTTGCTACGGGAATGGGGCATCGAATAAACTTGGCTTTTGGACGTTGTAGATCAGGGGAAATGCCGTTAAGTTATGAGTTTTTAAACCTTAAATGGCGAGTGTTCCTATGCCCCCCAGTATGTCTAATGAAAATTCGGAAAAGCCCCCAAAGCCCAACGACTCAAAAAAGATGGAGGCGATCGTTTCGCTCTGCCGCAGACGCGCTTTCATTTTTCAATCGAGCGAAATCTACGGAGGCTTAAACGGCTGTTGGGATTACGGGCCGCTGGGCGTCGAGCTTAAACGAAATATCAAAGAAGCGTGGTGGAAAGAGATGGTGACGCGCCGCCAAGATATTGTGGGCGTCGACTGTTCCATTTTAATGAATCCCAAAGTCTGGGAGGCTTCAGGGCACGTTAATTCTTTTACCGATCCGATGGTAGATTGCACCCAGTGCAAAGGCCGCTTTCGGGCCGATCACATCGTGAATAACCAGTGTCCTACCTGCGGCACTAAAGATAAATTTACTGAAGTCCGTCACTTCAATTTGATGTTTGAGACCAGCGTGGGAGCGCTTCAAGACGGCTCTTCAAAAACCTATTTACGTCCCGAAACTTGTCAGGGAATTTTTGCTAACTTTGGCAATATCGTAAGCACTTCGCGGGTGAAGGTTCCGTTCGGAATCGCTCAGATCGGCAAAGCGTTTCGTAACGAAATCAATCCGCGTAATTTCACTTTTCGCTCTCGTGAGTTCGAACAGATGGAAATGGAATTTTTCTGTGCGCCTGATGCCGCTGAAGCCGAAAAGTGGTTCGAGTATTGGAAGACCACTCGCTATAACTGGTATCTGAAGTACGGTATTAAGAAAGAGAATCTTCACCTTCGTCCGCACGAGGCTTCGGAACTAGCTCATTATGCGGCGGGTTGCGCGGATATCGAATACGATTTCCCGTTTGGTCGCGCGGAACTAGAAGGTATCGCCAATCGAACCGACTACGATTTAAAGGCTCACTCCAAATCGAGTGGCAAAGATCTTAGTTACTTTGATCAGCCCACGAATACTAAATTTTTCCCGTATGTGATCGAACCTTCGGCAGGCGCTGATCGCGCCACCCTCGCTTTCTTAACCGACGCCTACGAAGAAGAAGGGGAGCGGACTGTGCTTCGCTTCCATCCTCAAATTGCACCGGTAAAAGTAGGCGTGTTCCCGTTGGTGAACAAAGACGGCATGCCGGAATTGGCCGATAAGATTTTCATGACGCTTAAAGAGCGTTGGAATTGCTTCTTGGATGATAAGGGAGCGGTAGGACGCCGTTATCGTCGCCAGGACGAAATCGGCACCCCCTTTTGCATCACCATCGATGGGGAAACTGCGGCGGCGCAGACCGTTACCGTCCGAGCACGTGACAGCATGGCTCAAGAGCGTGTTGCGATTGATCAGTTAGAAACCTATTTGAGTAAGCACCTGCAGGGAGTTAGTTGATGGAGCCGTCAGTCTTTTTCTTCGGAGAGGGCAAAGCCCAAGGGAATCGGGGAATGAAAGATCTCTTGGGAGGCAAAGGCGCTAACCTTGCCGAGATGACTAACCTAGGGCTTCCCGTGCCTCCTGGGTTTACGATCAGCACCGAAGTTTGCACGCATTATTATAAGAACGGCAAGACTTACCCTTCTGACCTCGAGGCAAAAGTTAACGAGGCGATGCAGCGAATAGAAAAACAGGTCGGTGCTAAGTTCGCGGACCCTGAAAATCCATTACTCGTCTCAGTACGCTCGGGCGCAAGAGTTAGCATGCCCGGCATGATGGATACGATCCTAAACCTCGGTTTGAACGACCAAACGGTAAAAGGGCTGGCCGCTAAGTCTAAAGACGAACGTTTTGCGTTAGATGCCTATCGCCGCTTCATCCAAATGTACGCCGATGTGGTTATGGAGGTTTCTCCTCACCATTTCGAAGGAGTTCTTGAAGCCGCTCGTCGGAAGCGGGGCGTGCAGAGTGACTCGGAGCTCTCCCCAGAAGATTTAAAAAACATAGTGAGTGATTTTAAAGCCGCGGTATTGCGCGAAACGGGAAAGTCGTTCCCTACCGACCCCAAGGAACAGTTGTGGGGAGCGGTGAGCGCGGTGTTTAGCTCTTGGATGTCAGCGCGTGCCGTTAGTTATCGCCGCATTCACAAGATTAGCGAAGAGTGGGGCACTGCCGTCAATATTCAAGCGATGGTCTTCGGCAATATGGGTGATGACTGCGCGACAGGAGTCGCTTTTACCCGCGACCCTTCGACTGGCGAAAGAAGATTTTTTGGCGAGTTCCTTAAGAACGCTCAAGGCGAGGATGTAGTCGCGGGAATTAGAACTCCACATCCTATCAATAGGGAATCGGCTACCGATAAGACGCTCCTCTCCATGGAAGAGGCGATGCCGAAAGAATATAAAGACCTGGTTGTGGTCTATCAGCATCTTGAGAAGCACTTCCGAGACATGCAGGATATCGAGTTTACCGTTCAAAAGGGAAAGCTCTATATGTTGCAGACTCGCACGGGCAAGCGCACCGCTTCGGCCGCTGTGCGAATCGCAGTCGACATGGTTCGCGAAAATTTAATTACTTCGGACGAAGCCATTCTAAGAGTGAGCCCGGCCCAGGTAGAGCAGTTGCTCCATCCAAGACTTGATCCCCGAGTCGAAAAGAAAGTGATCGCTAAGGGATTGCCAGCGTCTCCGGGGGCCGCTTCCGGAGAAGTCGTCTTCTCGTCAGAAGAGGCGGAGAACGTGAATAAGTTGGGGCGCCCGTGTATTTTGGTGCGTCATGAAACCTCTCCTGAAGACATTAGTGGCATGGATGCGGCAAAAGGGGTTTTAACGGCTTTGGGAGGAATGACTTCGCACGCCGCGGTGGTCGCTCGGGGCATGGGCAAGCCGTGCGTTGCCGGGTGTGGGTCGATCAGTATCGATTATAAGAAGCAACAGTTCACCGTGGGAACTCAGGTTGTAA
>JBBQIT010000324.1:0-5409 GCA_038325205.1 Bdellovibrionota bacterium | reverse complement strand
GGCGTAAATCATCCTGAGTCTTTTGAAGCGGGTCGCCAAGTGGCGGCAGTGGAACAAGGCACTCTCGATGGCTTTGCGGCGAACCTCGACGCCCAACAAAAAGCGCAGTTTGCTTTGGGACAAAACGCCGTTTCGACGGATCTCTCCGGCGGCGCTCTGGTGCTATTCCGCAGCGCCAGTCTTGCTGACTCTGATGGAGATGGACTGCTTCCGACGGGTGAGAATGGAAAGCTAAGTCTTGTCATAGACAACTACGGCAAAGAAGCGACTGCTATCTCTAGACTTCGTGTCACCATCACTGATTCGGCGGGCTTCTCTCAGCTTAACTTTGTAACGAGAGAATTACCGGCACTCGCGGGACAAACGCGAACCACGATCCAAGGCGTAGTCTCCGCCCCGGTCTTGGCAGAATTCGCCGGCAAGCCACTTCACCTGAGCGGAGTGCTTGAAGTTCAAAAAGATGGCAAGTTCGTGCCTCTGGCGAATGTGGCCGGAGTAGGCGAAGTGCACTTTCCGCTAGAGTTGACTGATATCGTCGTCGGAAAAGCTCTGACGATTGGTCAGTCCACAGACGCGACTCTGAAGTATACGAATCACAGCGCGATAGCCACGGGGGAAGGTAAGCTTGCTCTGACCAGCAGCCCGGCCTTCGTGTCTATAGACACTAAAAACATCGTAGTCCCGGCCATCGCTCCTGGAGCGTCGGTAGAGGTTCCTATTAAACTCACCCCTGGAATCTGGGTGGGTGAGAACACCTACACTCGCTTCCTGTCGGTACTTACGATGGGCGATAAGGTAGCCACTCAAGGGCTTGCCAAGAACTTCCACATTACTCGAGATGCTTCGGTGCTGCTCTTTGATAGCGCCGGTAAAGAGGTTCCTAGTTCGACGCTGCAAGTACAGGCAGGTTCTTCAGTAAGCTTCTACGCGCAGCTACTCTTCCAAGCGACCGCGCAACGACCGGGACCTTTCGTCTTGAGATTCTCCAAGACAAGTGACCCTGCCATCGTGCTCGCCGGTAATTCGACGGTATCGATCAACTACGGATCGCTATCGCCGAGTAGCAAGCTAGATAAGCTTCGCTTCACCGTGAACGTACCCACTTCGATGAAGGGAAAGACCGGTTACGTTATGGTCCAAGCAGAAGAGAACGGCGCTATCGTTCACGCGATGATGGTCTACTTGGATGTGAAATAAGTACTTTGGCACCCTCGGAGGTCGAAAAGGTATTCGTTACCTTTTCGACCAAGGGTCTGCTTGAGGTCGAAAAGGTAACGAATACCTTTTCGACCAAGGCTTCCTGAGGGGGGATGATTAACGGAAAAGGTCCGAGACCTTTTCCGCCCAAGGAAAGGTATCCATACAGTCGAAGACCGAGCATTTAGGGCCTAAGCACTCTTTGGTAGCCGGGCAATCGGCTTGGGGAACTAGGACCTTAGAATCTCCGGTTCCGCCCCAGGGCGCCCAGCGCTTGGGGTGGTGGCTCTTTACCGGAGAGTACAGACCAATCGTTCGAGTTCCTGAATGGTGAGCGAGATGAATGGGGCCGGTACTGGGCGCAATGACCGCCGTTGCTCCTCGGAAAATTTCAAGTAACACCGGCAGCGAAATATTTTGGATCACTTTTGCTTGGGAGCTTTCTAAAGCTTTGCCCATCGCTTGATCTTTGGGAGCCGGGCCGATAGTGACGACCACAGGAAAACCCGTCTTTGTTTGAATCGCTTCGATGATGCTTCGGTACTGGAACTCGGAAGGGTTTAAGGCGCTTCCGCCCATTCCCGGGTGTACTACGATATATTTTGTCGACGATAAATTTAATGATTGTAGAACCTGCGTGGCTTTTGTCCTTGCCTCTTCGTTAATGGATAAGGTGATCGCAGCCGGTTCTGGTGGAACATACGTCCCCAAGCAACTTAAAAGATGGCCCGCGAGCTCTAAGTTGTACTCGGCCTCATTCTTTTCACCCTGAGATCGTCTTTGCCACTTCCCCGCATTTAGTACGACGACGGAAAGCAGTTTCGAGAGCGGGCCTACCCGCCACCGGATTCGCGCTTTCCAGGCTCCTAAACTTAGAGCCCGCTCTGGATAAAGCAGCAGAGCTGCGGTGGGCTTTTTTTCTAGCCACCAAACTCTCCATTCGCTTGAGGTGCGTTTCTTCGTCTCGATTGTCTCAATATCTAATTTTGCTAAGGTTGGCTTCAGTAGCTCGGCGCATTCCGTGTTGCAGAGAAAACTGATCTTTGCGTTAGGAAGAGAATTACGCAAAAAGCTCAAGGAAGGCAAAGCCATCATCACATCGCCTAAGCGATCGGTCCTACAGACTATGAGTGAGATAGGTTCCAGCATTGAGCGCTTCACTCAGGCAAAAGCGACCCCGGAGGATTCTTCTTTCGAAACTTCATCAAAAAGTCGTAGGGGTTTTTTCCGGCGCTAGATTGTTTCTGTGCCCAAGCGTGGGTTTCTTGCGCAACATAGGTATCTAAAAGTTCAGCTGCCGCCAGTTTGGCAGATTTTTCCCGTCTCGATTTTCGTAGCGCTTTTTCAGTCTCAAAAAAACCGTTTACTGCTTTGAAAAGATTTCGCAACGAAGCTTCATCTTTTTGGCTCGACGTCAAAAGCGGCGTCTTTGGTCTTCCCGCAAGTTCGAGCATCGTCTTCAGCTCAAGAACCATTCGATCAGCCCCTTCGCGGTCCGACTTATTCACGGTAAAAAGATCGCCAATTTCCAAAACGCCTGCTTTTAGTGTCTGGATCCCATCTCCCGCTTCAGGAACCAGGACAACCAGTGTGGCGTCGGCAATGTTACGAATGTCGACTTCACTTTGTCCCACTCCCACCGTTTCGATAATCACGTGGTCAAATCCAAAAGCGTCTACTAGATGCGTGATCTCTCGCGTAGCGAGGGAAAGACCGCCCAATTTGCCACGCGTGCTCAAGCTTCGAATGAAGACTCCGTCGTCGTTAAAATGATCGTTCAGTCGAATTCTATCGCCAAGAAGGGCTCCCCCAGTAAAAGGGCTTACCGGGTCGACCGCGATGACCGCTACTGTTTTTGAGTTTTCTCTATAGAAACGGACAAACTGATCGATGAGTGAACTCTTACCGGCACCTGGTGGGCCGGTAATCCCCAAGACTTGGGCTTTCCCAGTTTCAGGGTACAGTTCGCTAAGCAAAGGATAGAGGGTCGCGTCTTGGTCTTCGGCCTTTGAAATTAATCGGCTTAGGGCGCGGATCTCTTTTTTTCGAAACGATGCTAGGAGCTCTTTGTCGGAAGTCATGTACCCTTTTTCCCCAATTGCGCTTGGACAAACGCTAGCGCTTCTTCTCGATTCGTTACGGTGCCTTCTAAAACGGCGTCTTCTACCGTACGTATGATCTCAGAAAATTGTGGTCCTGGGGAGAGCCCTAAGGTAATCAAATCTTCGCCCGTCACAAGCTTACTGGGAGGCGGCGGAGCTTTAAGGAACTCTTCGTACTTAGCTTTCGAATGTTCATAGGCCTTCAAATCTCCGTGACTCGCTAAGCAATCCACTCGGTGAAGGGCTAAATGCAGGTCAAAACGATCTAAAGACAGAAAACGCTTAAGGGTGCTCACTCTCATTTGGAACACATCTTTAAAACGCAAATGTTCCGCGACCAAAGAACAGATTAAGTCGGTTTGGCTGTTTGAAAACGCGAGACGCTTTAAAATGACTCGCGACATATCCGCGCCGATCTTGTCATGGCCGTGGAAACGAATTCTATCGGGAGCTCGCACAAAGGTGGCGGGCTTGGCGACATCGTGAAGGACCGCGCCCATCGCAAGCTCAATGGAAACGTTCGAAAGATTATCCAGCAGCATCAGCGTATGAATAAAGACATCACCCTCGGGGTGATACTGCATGGGTTGCTCGACGCCTTTCATAGTCTCCATTTCGGGGAGAATATGTTTGAGAAGTCCCGCTTCATCCAGAAGTCTAAGGCCTCTAGCTGGAGAGGCCGAAGTTAAAGTCTTAGTAAGCTCGTCACGAATTCTTTCCTGACTTACTTTGGCAATAAGTGCCGAATGCTTCTTGATGGAAACCATCGTGGGCGGATCTATTTCATAGCCCAACTGGACAGCAAATCGAATCGCGCGAAACATTCTAAGATGATCTTCTAGAAATCTATCATCGGGATTTCCGATGGTCCTGATGAGTTTCCCTTTAATGTCGACTTCTCCGGAAACCAGATCGATTACTTTTTTCGTTTTGATGTCGAAATAAAGACCGTTTACAGTGAAGTCCCGCCGTTTCGCGTCTTCCTCGAGAGTAGAAAAAGCGACCTTATCGGGGCGACGGCCGTCTGTGTAATTTCCTTCAGTTCGGAAAGTGGCGACCTCGTAGGTAACGTCGTCCTCTAAAACCAGCACTACGCCAAATTGCACTCCGACGGGGATCGTTTTGGAAAAAAGCTTTCGAACGGTATCTGGGTCCGCCGAAGTCGCAATATCAAAGTCTTTTGGTTCGACACCAATAATACGGTCGCGCACACACCCGCCCGCGAAGTAGGCCTGATGACCTGACTTGTGCAAGTGCTCGATAATACGGGTAGCGGTAGACTCTTTTTTATCTGGTTTCGACACGGGGAGAACTTATCCGCAAAGGCCCCAAGACTCCACTACAAAGCAAAGCAAGCCCTGGCAACTGGCCAATTCACGCAAAACGCCGTAAGCCGCGCGGCAAAGTTGCCCCGCCTAACCGTAACCGCAAAGAAAAGCTCTTGCCGATGCCAGGATTACCGAGTTTGCTTTCTCGGACGTCTTTTTAAGGAGGGAAGAAATGGCAGTCATCAAAAATCAGAATGTTGCCTTGTTCGTTGGGTTTGGAATCGGACTAATGTTCATCTGGGCATGTGGGGGGACAGTCTTCCCTAGGAGCGGGGCGGATAACCTTGCTTCGCTTTGCAAGAGCTGGTCGGTGAAATACTTCGATCTCAGTAATAAAAACCTCGATGAGTTTGTCGTTCCCGAAGGGTACGAGCCGATGGGTGGAGCAGGAGGTACTCACCTTTTTGAAGTCTCTGCACGAAAATGCGTTGCGTATTGAGCCTGGGTTGGGAGTCCCCGACGACGTGATGGGCAATTTCTGTTAGCGAGGTTTGCGTCTTCTTACGAAATGATTCCAGCCGCGGGGTTCCAAATCGTTCCACTCTCCGGCGAGGTTCCTTAATCGGACCCCCTCTTTCGCGGGGCTTACCACTCCGATGGCGGTGAACTCGGTACCCAAACGCCTAAGCGCCGATCGTGCCTTTAAAAATCTCTTTGGGGGAAGGGTAACAAGTAATTCGTAATCTTCGCCTCCGTAGACGGCCCATGCGATGGGATCACTTTGGATCCACTCGGCTGCTTTGCGAGTCGATTTTGCAATGGGGATTGCGCCCAGTTCGAGT
>JBBQIT010000323.1:0-5409 GCA_038325205.1 Bdellovibrionota bacterium | reverse complement strand
CAAGGTCGCCACAGGCCCTTCTTACCTACCTTTCCCGTTTCCTGAATCCGTGCCCAGCTGGATTAAGGACGCCGATTTTAAAGGAGTCTATTTAGACGTTTCTTCGATCGTAATCGAAAAGGCAGAAGGGGCTATCAAAGGAAATGCTCTAGCCACGGGCGCCCCGTATAAAAACGGCTCGACCTGGAATATCGAATATCAAATCGCGGGGGACGGCAAAGAGGCTCTGTCTTCGGAGGGGCTTTTTAAGGCCACAAGTTTCGAAAGCCTTTGGGCGGGCCCCTGGGCTACCGATTTGAATGCCACATTGAAGTTGGACGCTGCCACCAAAGCGGTAGCCAGAATGAAAGGGTCACAGATTAATCCCTTTCGATTTGATTTTGTATTTAACAGCCATCTCGATGCGGCCCATAAGAAATCGGCGCAACTAGATATCAAAGGGGAGCTTTCCGCGAAGTCGCTTTCCCTCAACGTCAACGGGTCGATGCATGAATGGAACCAATTTGTTCCTCAAGCCGAAGTGACCGACTGTAACGTAAGTTTGAAAAAGGACAGGAAGGGAGAGCGAGCGAAATTCGCTTTTCGTTGTCCTGTAGGGGTAGAAACGAGAGCCCCTCGAGCTAAGGGAATTCCGGCTCTGAAATTTTCCGAACGGAGCGAAATTTTGGTTACTGCTGACTTAGAAACCCCTTTCCCACCCAATTCGACAGGAAAAGTAACCGGCCCCTTACGCATCGATTTAGCCCATTTGAAAAACTCCTTTATTACGGGCAAAGGCGCTGTCGATTTAAAAGTCGATGGGGTTTTAGCGTCCTTTCCCGATAAGCTGAACGTTAAGACTCAGATCGATGCCGGACTTCAGATAGAAAGTTTCGAAGGCCTGGTAAAGGTAATGTCTCACTTCCCGGCTTACGCAGTTCCAGAGCCCTTTCGCAGCTTAAAGGGAACGATAGCATTGGATGTTCAAGGCACTGGCAATCTGCCTTGGGAGATCGAGGCCTTTCCCATCGCGCTGAAAACCCGGTTAAAGTCATCTCAACAGTCGTTCGACACTGATACGACCGGATCATTTTCGCTCCACAAGGGAGGAGAAGGAGAAGAAGGAACGCAGGTCCACTTAGACGCCGACACCGTACTTTCCGACGTTCGCCTGGTTTTGCCTTACATGAGTCTGACCTCGCATCCGCGACTTATTGCTGACTCACGAATTCATGTTCCCAAACCTAGTGATAAAGACGCAGCCGACGGGGACGATTCCTCATTCAGCTATAAACTGCGTTTTCATACGCCTCAACCCAAGCCAATTCGATTGGTATCAAATTTAGCAAGTGCTGATGTCCCTATCCAAATTGATCTCGTTTTGGATAGTACCGCGCCCGTTAATGTTCAGTTGGCGGTTCAGACGTTTCCTCTTCAGCTCTTCAAGCGCAATGCGCAGGTCGAGCATTTTAATTTGAGAACCTCGGCGGAAAGCCAAACCATTTTTGTCGACGGTATGGTGAATGTGACTTACACCGATTACGTAGTACACATGCGCATTTTAGGAACCGCCGACCATCCTTCGGTTGATTTAACGAGCACGCCTTCCCTTCCCAGTAATCAGGTCGTAGCCGTCTTACTTTTCGGGCATACCATGGATCAGTTGGAGCCCGGTCAGATGGAGTCGGTGGGAAGCGCGCGTGCCGCAATCGCTGACAGCGCCATTAGTCTAGCCTCGATGTACCTATTGGCTTCCACACCGGTAGAAAGCATCGGCTACGACCCCAGCACGGGTGTAGTTCAAGCCAAGCTGCGACTGGGTGACGGAACTTCGTTAAATGTAGGGTCGGACATGACTCAGGTAACGCAATTAGGAGTTAGAAAACGGTTGAACGCCAACTGGAGTGTATCGACTTATCTCGACAATCCCTTTGAGTCGGTAACCCGCGCTTTAAATGCCTATCTTGAATGGAATAAAAGCTATTAGTTTGAGGAAGTCTGCCTGCCTTGGCTATTCTGCGGGAACACTATTGAGCGTCTGCCGGATGCCAATTAACGAGAGATTCATCTGTTTCTCAAATTCCTGCCATTCACTTTCATTGGAGAGGTTAAGATCTCGAAGTTGCTGCTTTGCGAAAGCGAGCTTGCTCTCTAATAGGACTAACTTTTGTGAAGAATCACTCTCTTGATTTTTGGGGGCGAGACCGGGGGTAACAGCAATTTCCTTTAGGTAGACGATCCTGCGCTCGAAAGCGCTGAGTTTATCATCCACACTCTGGAGATACTCATGACGAGACTCAAACTGGGATTGACGCGTTTGTGGGGAGGCACAGCTGGAAAGGGCGCATAAAACGGCTATCCCCGTCAGAAAAATGCAACTCTTAATGATGTTCACTATGCTCACCGCGCTCTCCGAAAGAACAAAATTGCAACATCCGTGCCGTATTCCAGCAGGGCTCACTTGACGACGTGAATTTCCTTGTTCCGATGGCGCAAAAAAACGAAAGGCCGGAGAGAGAAATACTCCGTCCGACCTTTTCAAAAGGGTATTACGAAGCCCGATGAATTGGCTCTGATTCGAAGGAATCAGGAACTGGATTTTGATTGTTGCCCTTAATATCTCGGCCCGATTCCGGTCCGGTATATCTGGGATCTACCATCTCCAAATTCCCCGTTCGGCGCATGAAGGGAACACTGGGCTCTTTTTTGCTAGCGTCCTTCTCCTCGTTCATTTGGGCCGCCTGTTGGGCAGCGGTTCGTTTTTGACGAGCGGCGCGTCCACCTTTGCTTCCGGCGCGACGAGCTTCCTCAGAGGTAAATTGGTGTGCAGTACCTTTTTGGTGTGCTGCTTTGCCCCCTTTACTGGCTATCTCTCTTTGCTTTTGTGCATCCATTGACGCGAAACCGCGATTACTTGTCCCTGGCATATATTCTCCTTACCAAAACTTTTTTGGCCAAAAATTATACCGGCCCTGATTCGTTCTAGTTATCTCTTTGCTACTGCAAAGGTCACGCCGGTTTGCCAGGCACAGTCTTTTGAATTTTTTTTCGTTGCGAACCGAAACGAAAAACGCCCACGCTATATAAGGATTTGAACGCAAAGCCTCGGAATTATGGATGGGTTCTCAACGGCAACAAAAGAAGTGGACGCGATGCGAGACAAATTGTATGTTGCGTTTAGCAACGAATTAAATTAGCTCAACTGATGCGGAACGCCCTAATAACCGAAAAACGATACACAAAATCCAACTTGTATCATACTGAAACACTTATGCTTTTCCGCTAATAGCAGCAGTTGAGCCACCGGTAACTCGACTGGCACATGCCGTGCAAAAGTAGCAGGCAGATATCCAAAAATACCGCTCCCGCTAATGCCGAGACGACGGTTGGAGAGCGCAACAAAGGACTGAGGAACGACTCATGGAACCAACGAAGTTAATGGAAGTACTTGTAGTGGATGACGACAAGGCGACTTGCGAGTTCCTTGCCGATCTTTTGACCCGAGATAATTACCAAGTCACCAAAGCAACCAGTGGCGAAGAAGCCATGACACTCATTCAACAGCATCACTTCCCTATTATTCTTTCGGATATTCAATTGGGTGATCCCGACGGAATGGAACTTCTTTCGATCATCAAGAAGTTAGAAAAGCCTTCCGTCGTTATCTTTATTACCGGGTACGGAAGCGTAGACACCGCGGTGAAGGCGATTCATGAAGGTGCTTTCGACTACCTAAGCAAACCCATTAATTTGGCGGACGTAGAGCCGGAATTAAAATCACTCATGCATCGAGCAATGCGGCATATCGAGTCGACCAAAGGAAAGCATGTCGCGGAAATTCCGCGCTTCCAAAATCCCGCGATGCACATGATCGGAAAATCCCCGCAAATGGTTCGGATCTATAGAACCGTGGCAAAAGCAGCAATGACCGATAGCAACGTTTTAGTGATTGGAGAAAGCGGCACGGGTAAAGAGCTTGTAGCTCGCGCGATTCATGACAATAGTCCCCGAGCGGCGCATCCTTTCGTGACCGTGAATTGCTGTGCCCTGTCCGAGGGATTATTGGAATCGGAACTTTTCGGCCACGTACGCGGCTCTTTCACCGGGGCGATATCCAATAAGCGCGGTCTCTTTGAAGAAGCCGACGGCGGCACCATCTTCTTAGATGAGATCGGAGATATTACTCCGGCTCTCCAAGTAAAGTTGCTGCGAGTTCTCCAAGAAGGGGAATTCAAACCCGTCGGAGCTACGGAGAATAAGAAGGTTAACGTACGCGTCATTGCCGCGACCCACAGAGATTTAGATGCCTTTGTAAAAGACGGACGATTCCGAGAGGATCTTTACTATCGCCTTAAAGTCATCTTGGTCGAAACTCCTGCCCTTCGTAATCGCATCGACGATCTGGACGAACTTATCCTCCATTTCATACGACGAAGCAGCAACACGACCGGCAGAGTGATCAAGGGCATTTCGACCGAAGCGATGCAATCGCTTAAAGCCTATTCCTGGCCAGGCAACATTAGAGAGTTAGAAAATGCAGTCGAGCGAGCCGTTGCCATGACTAATACCAACACCCTATTCCCTGAAGACTTCCCTGAAGAAATCTTTCGCTTAAGTGCTCCCGTGGTCGCTGAAGGGTCAGTGGATGGCACTTCAGAAACCCAGATGGCGTCCGAGCCGCAATCTTTGGAAGAGCTCGAGAAATTTCACATCATCAAAATTCTAGAGCGCGTGAAATTTAACAAGTCGAGAGCTGCGACTATCCTTGGGATCGATCGTGTGACGCTTTATCGAAAAGCTTCACGCTATGGAATTCCGATGCGAAGTCGAGCCTAAGCTGTAGCGTATTTGCGCTGTAATCTGCACCAAGCCCAAATTCAATTTTCAAAATGCCTGGCCATGCCAAGCTGCTTTGGGTTTCTGAACGTTCAAAAGAGCCGCAAAACCCAATGGCATAAAATCTGCAGAACTAGTTTTTAGTTAAACACATATTTTGAGACTTATACGTCTCGGAAATTTAAGGAGAGCTCAACATGGCAACTCAAACGGGTTCAAACTTCATCAAAGATAAGTCCAACGAATTTGGACAAAACCGAACGGCCCCCACTTTTGATAGGGATCGCGAAGAGAACAAAGAGGACAAAAGCGTGCCTAGTTTGCTAAACACGGCCTCTGAAAAAGTTAGTGAACTTGGCCCCACAGCGCGAAATCTAGCGGACAAAGCCAAGGGAATTGCTAGCGATGCTTATGCGAACGTAGGCGAAATGATCGAAAAAAATCCTACGCAGTCTTTCCTCGTTGGACTTGGCGTCGGCTGTATCTTGGGTGCGGCTGTTACGTCACTCATTCGGAGATAATCATGCCGGAAATTCTGAAAAGCGAGCAGAGTTCCAGTTCGGCCACTCTGGTGGGCGAAATTATTAAAGATGC
>JBBQIT010000322.1:0-5417 GCA_038325205.1 Bdellovibrionota bacterium | reverse complement strand
TAGCTCTATTACCTAGATCTAAGGCTTTTGTTTTTTTTGGTTGGGTCTCGATTTATTGGATCGAATGACAGGTCCACTCCCCCCAACTTATTCCGCGTGTTTTTGCTCTAACCCTAAACTCTTCAAAAACGCGTTATGATTCGGCTCGCGTCCTAAGAAAGCGGAGATAAGAGCGTAGGGGTCCTTGGTTCCCCCTGGTTCTAGGATGTTGTGAAGATAGTCAGCTCCCGTCTTAGGGTTGAGCAATCCTTCTTTTTCAAAACGCGTGAACATGTCTTGCGCGTAAACCTTCGACCACAAGTAGCCGTAGTAACCGGAGTCATAGCCACCCATAAGATGCCCGAATCCTGCTTGCGGGATCGTTCCCTTTTGAATGGGGATAAGCATGGTGTGGTTAATCGTGTCCGCATACATCTGTGTCGATTTACCGTCGACATTGGCTGAGGTGTGGTAGCGCATATCGACCAACGCGAAAGAAGCTTGGCGAAGCCAGAAGATTCCAGCATTCACGTTCTTAGCGTCGATCATTCGCTTCACCAAATCGGCCGGTAAATGTTTTGTCGTGTCTTTGTAGTGGCCTGAAAGCTTCGCTAAAGTACTGTACTCCCAAACCCAGTTCTCAAGCATTTGAGAAGGGGCTTCGACAAAGTCGGTCTTTACGGCGGTTCCCGAGAAGCTAGTGTAGCGAGCGGTCGTTAGTGTTTGGTGCATGATGTGACCAAACTCGTGGAACATAGTTTCGACGTCGTCATGCTCTAAAAGTGAAGGCGCTGTCGCCGAAGGAGGCGTGAAATTACCAACGATAGCGGAAACAGGAGCGCGATAGGAGCCGTTCGGCAGTGTATAGGCTTTTAAGATATCGAAAGCGGCAAAGTGATTGTATTTCCCTTCGCGTGGAAAAAGGTCCATGAAGAAGTAAGCGACCGTCTTGTCGCCTCGAACGATACGAAAGAACTGGACACTCGAGTGCCAAGTGTCAGGCTTGGCAATTTCGATGAAGGTAACCCCGAAGAGGGTTTGGTAGATCTCAAACATTCCCTTTAGAACGACTTGAAGAGGGAAGTACTCCTTGATCATTTGATTATCGATTTGGAATTTTTCTTTTTTCCATTGGTTTTGGTAATAGCGCCAGTCCCAAGAGTTGATGGTTAAATGCTTTTCGTTAGGATGGTCCTCTTTTTTTAAAGCGATTAGCTGCTTTAGATCCTGATGCCCCTTAATTTTGAGCTTCTCGACGAGAGGGTCGAGAAAAGCCATTACCTTTTCAGGCGTCTTGGCCATTTGACGGTCAAGAACGTAGTGAGCGTGGTTTCGAAACCCTAAAAGGACGGCGGCTTCGTTACGCAGGCGAATAGTATCTTCAAAGTCCTTTACGTTCTCGGGGCCGCCCAAATTGTTGTAAAGCTGGTCGACTTTCTTACGGCCTGATTCGCTCTTTGCATTTTCGAGATAAGGAAAAACCGAGGCCTTATCCATACCGATTTGATATTTTCCATCGGTAGTTTTTTTTAGTCCTTGGATAAACTCTGCCGACATGCCTTGGAGTTCCGAGGCATCAACCGTGACGAAGCCACTTGTCATTTGCTTAATGCGCTTTTGGAAAGCCTCTTCCTTGGTAATGATCTCTTGTCGCTTCTTGACCAAAAGGGCGCGTTTCTCGGCATTGAGTTCAAGACCGTTTCGTTTGAAGCTCTCTAATGTCTCTTCTACGAGACGTTTATTTTCAAAATCTTCTGGTTCGTGCTTAGCGACTGCGGCTTTGAGGACTTTATAGATATCTTCACGGGCATAGATACTCACCATGAGCTGCCCAATTTTTTCACTGCAGTTTCCGGCAACGTCGCGAACCTTTTCGTCCGTACCTACATCCTTAAGAAAGGTGAGGGGGGTGACAATATTGTAGAATTCCGTGGTCGCAAGCTCTAGCTCGCCGAATGAATTATTAAAAGTAGCATCCGTGAGAGGAGTTTTGGCGAGCTTATCAAGACGGGTGACGAGCTCAAGTCTTTGGGCATCGCAGAGGCTTTCGACCTCCTTAGGCGAGTAGTTCCATTTAAAGGGCAATGAATCGTCGATGCTTGCCGTGTTGCGTTCTCCCATTGCGAGTTCTCCCCCGTTTTGTGTGCTGCTACAAGATGAAGCCAGTAGAACTAAGCATAGAAATAAAAGTCGTTTAGCCATGAATCCCCCAACCTCATCACCTTACGCAAGGGGGAGATGGGGGTCAACAAGGGTAGAGAGTGTTCTTTGCTGTCACCGGCTCCGAAAACGGGAAACGCATAAGACAATCGGCTGAGAACTTCTACCTGCGGACTGGCGCCCGTTTAATGGGTACGGCACTTGGCCTTAAATTCGGCTTCATCGTTGGTCACCAGCGAACCACCATCGGCGGTGCAACAAACATATTGGGTTCTAGGGCGCCAGGAATCGGTACACCGGTAGGCGGTACCCGCGTCCGTACAGGTTCCCGTCCGACTCCCATCACTGCTCTCTACTGATGTTGCGGTGCAAGTCGCGGTACCATGGGTACAGGTGGCAGTAATCTGACAAATTGATGTGGCCCCCAAGGCAAAACTGGAGACAATAAGACCAAAAACCCCAAATGCTATTTTCTTCATAGCTCCCTCCCAAATAGTTTCTTAGCGTTCCCTCTGGGCGATGTCATCTCGAAAAAATGGATCGGAATCCTAGTGCAGGCTTTCCAGATATCTTTCCGCGTCTATCGCCGACTGACAGCCGGAGGCTGCAGCCGTAATGGCTTGGCGATAAATGGTGTCTTGAACGTCGCCACAAGCGAACACTCCGGGGACCTCGGTGGCGGTCGTGGGACGCTTTGGTAAAGTAACGTACCCTTTTTCATCGAGAGGAAGCTGCCCTTTTAGGAAGGTCGTATTAGGTTCATGTCCAATCGCTACAAAGAAGCCTTCGCAGGGGACGACGCTTACCTCATTGGTCTTTGTGTTCTTCACTTTGACGCCGGTAACGGCATCAGTGCCTTCCACTTCCAAAATTTCTGTGTTCCAAATGAAATCGATCTTCGGATTTTTCATCGCGCGATCTTGCATGATCTTAGAAGCTCGCAATGTATCTCTTCGGTGAATGATCGTAACCGAAGAAGCAAATTTAGTGAGGAAGGTCGCTTCTTCCATCGCCGAGTCTCCGCCGCCCGTGACGACTAGCTTTGCTCCTTTGAAAAAGGCTCCATCGCAGGTGGCGCAACTTGAGACTCCTTTGCCTAAAAGGCGAGACTCTGATTCCAGTCCGAGCCACTTGGTGGCAGCTCCCGTAGAGACGATAACGGTTTTCGCTTCGATGACCTCTTTTTCAATAAAAACTTTGTGGGAGCCCGATTTAAAATCGACGGCGGTAGCATTCTTTTGAATAAAGCGGGTTCCAAATCTTGCGGCTTGTTCTCGAAAGTAGCCCATAAGCTCAGGCCCTTGAATTCCTTTGGGGAAGCCTGGAAAGTTCTCTACGTCGCTAGTGAGCATGAGAAGTCCACCGGATTGATAGCCCTCAATCATAAGCGGGGAAAGATTCGCGCGGGCTGCATAGATTGCAGCAGTGTATCCCGCGGGTCCTGAACCAATGATAACCAGATTTTCAGCCATGAATGCTTTCCTCTCTAAATGCAAAGCCGTTTCGGTCGCCTATGCTAAAGCTTCGCTCGCGCTATTTCAAGAAGCGCCGTAACTATTCAGCTCCGACCACGGCATCGTCCATAAGCCGCCGCTCTCTTCGTCGTCCCCTGTGCGCGGGTGCTCATTTACTGGCGTGTAAACTCCGCTCCCGTGCTCGGGAACTCCTCGATATCAACGGCTTCTGAACGATGCCCTTAACTTTGGGATCCGTGGCACCTGAATAGTTACGAAGCGGCTTTTTTGGGGCAGTAAGTATCGTAAATGTCTCGCAGAGTCTGCTCTATGGGACGGAAGGTCAGCGGGACGAGTGTCTTCTCCACTTTCTTAAAAGATACCCTGAGGCCTGCGAAAGCGTTGGGGGCCGTACTATCAACGCTATCAATCCGGGGGCTCTTTTCCGCTATTTTAAGGAGCATTTGGAGCACGTGAGAGATTTGAAGCTGGTGAGGAGAACCGATATTAAAGACCTCAAACGCCTCTTTACCGGTTTCGAGAAGCCTCGCGAAAATACCCACCGCGTCACGAACATCCAGAAACCATCGGGTAGCACTAAGCGGTCCCACAGTTAACGTGGGGGTCCCTTTAGCGGGAAGGGCTGCAATTTTGCGACAGAGATCAGAGACCACGAACCCTTCCCCTTGGCCGGGACCAATACAACTATACAAGCGGGCGACTACCACTTTCCTTAAGCCCTTTGGGCTTTCACTCACCCAATGCCTGAGCCCCTCTTCCGCCAAGAATTTGGTGAAGCCATAGGCCCCGACCGGTTTCGTGATAGAGCTTTCGGTGACTTCGGCTTCTTGGTTGCCGTAGACATGTACCGAGCTCGAGAAGAAAAGGGAGACGGGATGAGGAAGCTTATCCAAAGCATCCTTTAGATTCATCGTCGTCAGAAAATTGTGCTCGAAGTATTCTGGCATTCCGATGCTAGGACTGACTCGAGAGTTTCCCGCTAGGTGAAAGACTTTGTCCGGAGCAAAGGAAGTAACAATTTTTGAAACCGCTTTAGCGTCAGCCAGATCGCAAGCTGCGGTATCGATGCCAGCGGGAGTCGATTTGTCTTTCTGAGAGTTTCGATCAAGTCCTAAGATCTGAACGTTCGGTTCGACCTGACGCAAATAGCCTATCAAGTGTTTGCCGATAAATCCCTGCGAGCCTGTAATGAGGATTTTCACCTTCATTTTTATAGCCCAATTTCGCCACTCCGGAAAGCTTTGACGTACCCATTTGGGAATATGGTATGTAATTGCCCGATGAAAGTATTAGTTGCAGGCGCCACCGGAATGTTAGGGACCGATGTGACTCAAGTCTTTAAGAAGGCTTTGGGGGAATCGTCGGTTGCCGCTTTCGGCTCTTCCGGCTTGGACGTTACCAACGCGGAAAGCGTTCGTTCGGTTCTAGATAAAGTTAAGCCGACTCTCGTCATCAATTGCTCGGCCTACACGAACGTCGATAAAGCCGAGATTGAAAAGGAAAAAGCCTTCGCACTAAACGTGATGGGGCCAGAGTTTTTAGCCGAAAACTCGGCGCGCCTTGGGGCGAGGTTAATTCATTTCAGCACGGATCAGGTGTTTGACGGTTCTGGTTCCAGGCCTTGGAAAGAGACGGACAAGCCTAATCCCCTTAACGTTTATGCGCGAACCAAACTGGAAGGCGAGTCGAGAGTATTGCCCCATCGAGGGAATGTCGTCCTTCGTGTCCAATGGTTGTATGGACAGAAAAAGGATCGCTTTTCGATTTTGAAGGGCAAGGATACTTTCACTCCCTTTTCAGATC
>JBBQIT010000321.1:0-5428 GCA_038325205.1 Bdellovibrionota bacterium | reverse complement strand
AGAAGGAAACCACGATTATCATCGTGACCCATAACCTTCAGCAGGCCGCTAGAATCTCTGATAAAACAGCCTTTTTTCTTATGGGAGAGATGATAGAATTCGGCGAAACTTCGGTACTGTTCACAATTCCTAAAGAGAAGCGAACCGAGCGCTATATTACGGGTAAGTTTGGATGAGTAATTTAGATTTTGGACTAGAGGAGCTTAAGCAGCATCTTCTGGGTATGGGCGGCTACGTAGAGGTCGCTATTGATAGCTCTATTCAGGCGTGGCGAGCACGCAACGTGGACAGCATTCAGCAGGTCCATCAGATTGAGATCAAGGTAAACGAAACACACGTTGCTATCGATGCCGAATGCATAAAGTTACTAGCGACCCAGCAGCCGATGGCAAGCGATCTGCGATTTATTCTCGCTGTTATCAAGATCAATGGCGAAATGGAACGCATGGTAGACCAAGCGGTCAATATCGCGAACAACGCCGAATATTATTTGAAAGTCCCGCCACTCATTCAAGTCAACGATCTCTCCGCGATGGCGGATGAAACCAAATGGATGGTAAGGAATGCCATCGATGCCTTTGTGAAAGGCAATGAACAGCTGGCGCACGAAGTTTGTTTGCGTGATGACAAAGTGGACGGATTTAAGAATTCTATTTTTCGAGATATCTTGGGCCAGATTAAGAAAGATGTTTCGATCTTGGAGCAAGGTCTCAATCTAATTCTGATAGCGAGAAATCTAGAGCGTATCGGTGATCACGCTACGAATATTGCAGAAGACGTTATCTTTACGGTTTCCGGCGCGGACATCCGTCACGCTCCGAAAACTGAACCGAGGGTAAAGTGAGCGAAAAGTCGAATATTCTAGTAGTAGAAGATGAAAAAGATATTTCTGAACTCATGGCGTTGCATTTGAAGAGGGAAGGTCACGAAGTCTCGACGGTAGAAAACGGCGAAGATGCTTTGGGGCTTTTAGGTAAGAACCGTTATGACCTCGTAGTGCTCGACTGGATGCTACCTGGTTTGTCCGGACTCGAGCTCTGCAAGAAACTTCGTGCTCAACGAGAGACGGCGACGACTCCTGCCATGCCTATCTTCATGGTGACGGCACGAGCCCACACTTCGGATATTGTGTTGGGTTTGGAGATGGGAGCAGACGACTACATCACTAAGCCTTTTGAGATTCCCGTTTTTCTCGCCCGTACGAGAGCCCTGCTTCGTAGGACCGTTTCCTCGCCGGATACTCAAGCCGAAAGCTACGATATCGGAGAGCTGAAACTTGATCCTGAAACTTATCAGGTTACCTGTGGGAAAAAGGATATTCAGTTAACCCCTAGCGAGTTTAAGTTGATGCTCGCCTTGGTTAAGAACAAAGGCCGAGTGTTAACTCGAGAGAGGTTAATCGATTTGGTTCAAGGCGAAGGAGTCACTGTCGTAGACCGGACGATCGACACGCACGTTTTTGGACTTCGAAAAAAACTAGGCAAATGTGCCGACGTCGTTGAGACGATTCGTGGAGTCGGCTATCGGGTGAAATCCGAGTGAACGCCGATCGGAGACTTCCGGATGCCAACATTTTTCCTTGGCGCATCTTTACCCGAGTAGTTCTCCTCCAAGCGTTAATGGTGCTTCTGGCGTTGGGTGCTTCTGGTCTCACTGCGCGATATTTTTACAAACGCCAATTTTTCCGTCAGTTAGAAGATAAACTTAAGGACACGCTTACCATCTTAGCTCGCAATCTACCCAATCCGATCAATCCCCAATGGTGCGAAACCACTTCGAAGGGGACTTCGCTTCGCTTCAGTGTTTTTGATGATAAGAACACTGTGCTTTGTGATTCTTATCGAGGGAACAGTGAGATCGATAGCGGTTTAGATCGGCCTGAGATCAATGCTGCGATCCGAGATCGGTTTGGCGTGAGCATGCGCTACAGTCGGACGTTGCACACCGACATGTATTACGGAGCTTTGTTTCTTCCCGAGAGAAAACTTATTTTAAGAGCTTCGGGCCCGCTCGACGAGTTTAATGAGACGGTTGGACTTTACGACAAGTCGTTGGGATTCATGCTAACTATGTTTGGAATCTTTTTCGGCGGTTTCGCTATCTATTCCGGGCGAAAGCTCGTTTTCCCTATCGGACGCTTATTATTAAAAACACAAAGGCTCCTCAATCAAAGCCCGGACGCTTTGTCGCGTGAGGAGGTTGAGACCGATTCTTTCGGCGAGTGGTCTGATCTAGAGTCAAACATCGACAATATTCGGCGCGATCTAGAAGCGAAAGCACGTTCCTTGGACGCTGAGCGCGTCGAATTGACCACGATCATGGGCGCCATTTCTGACGCTATTTTGGCGGTTGACCCCGATGGAACCCCCTTATTTTTCAATACGAGATTCCAACTTCTCTTTGGCGGTTCGGGGATTCGAGAAAAGAATATTAAACTGTGGGAGATCTTTCGCGATCCAGAAATTTTGGAAGCTTTCACGGGCGCTCTTAGAGATGGACGGATGGGTGGCACTCGCACGATTTCGATGGAACAGGGTGAAGGGATAAAACGCTTCTTTTCGCTCTCGGTATCACCGCTTAGACGACAGGACGGAAATATCTATGGTGCGGTTGGAGTGTTCCATGACGTTTCTGAGTTAAAGAGTGCCGAGCAGATGCGTATCGATTTCGTAGCGAACGTGTCCCACGAGTTAAGAACACCGCTGACTTCAATTAAAGGATACGCGGAAACGCTTATTGAAGATCTCAAGCAGGAAAAGCCGCCTTCGGGAGAATTTCTAAATATTATTGCACGCAACTCGAATCGCTTGATGAACTTGATGGAAGATTTATTGGATCTTTCGTCTATTGAATCTGATCATATTTTGCAAAAAGAGGTTTTGAGCACTGAAGAGCTGACCAACCGAATTGTGAATCAGTTGAAACCCCGATTCGAAGCGAAGTCTCAAAAAGTGAAAGTAGATATTATCGAAGCCACAGTGACCGCTGATCCGGGACGGCTTGAACAGGTATTAGTAAATCTTCTCGATAACGCCAATAAGTACACTCCGGCCTCGGGAAATGTGATCGTTCGTTGGGAACGTGAAACCAACGGCGTCCTGTTGAAAGTAACGGACAGTGGTCCCGGAATTCCCGCAGAACATCACTCAAGACTCTTCGAGCGGTTTTATCGCGTCGATAAAGCGCGATCGCGGGAGCAGGGTGGAACCGGTTTGGGGCTTGCGATCGTAAAGCATATTATGCAGCGTCATGAGGGCAGAGCTTGGATCGAGAGCAAGCCTGGCCAAGGCGCTACCTTCATTTGTCGTTTCCCATCGGGCTCTTAAGTTAGTTTGTTAACGGCCGCTAATGACTTTGTGGCCGATGCCCCCTCGTCATTTCAAATCTCCCTTACGCTTTAAATAGGCGAATCAAGCCACTAACTTTCAGGAGGCTCCCATGTTCAAGAAAGCTTTACCCTTAGCGATGCTATTAGCTTTAACCGTTTTCGGCCGTCCCCTTATGGCGGTGTCGACGGCGGGAACAAGCGGCGTGTGTGTGGCCGATCCCAAATGTCCTGCGATCACGACTAGAAATGGAGTTTCCGTAGTCGATGCTCAGAAATGTGGCGGCGATGACGGTGGATCATGCTGTGGCGGCGGTTGCAACGGCGGATCTTGCGGCGAAGGTGGATGCTGCACCGGCGGAGACTGTGGTGGCGATGGTTCGTGCTGCAACGGTGGATGCTGCACCGGCGGAGACTGCGGTGGAGATGGTTCGTGCTGCAACGGTGGCTGTGCGAATAGCGGAGACTGCGGAGATGGATCGTGCTGCAACGGCGGTTGCGGCGATGACGGCTGCTGCAATGGCGGTGGATGCGGCGGCGGTAAGTAGATAACTTGACTCAAAGCACGGGAGCAGCGGAGTTTGTAGCCGCTCCCGTGCCTTTTTACCCTATAGTTCCAAATAGATAACTCATCGCATTAAGAGGAAGCTCGAGATTGCCGAAATATAACTAAGTGCGTTATTAGTGTTTCGGAGGTCTAAAATGAGTCGAACATTTGAAGCTTTAGTCGTGATGGGAATGGTGTTTTATCTCGGCATTTCCTACGTAGTTCTCTACGGGCTGTAGGTGCGGGTCTGGGCCGTGCCCGTTAGTCGCCACCCAGCCTCAATTCCCAGCACAACTCTCCACTTTTCTTCCCGCCCCTGCTGTCGTCTTAATTTTTTTTTAAAAAAACTAAAGAGACGAAACAAACACCCGAATAATTAATGAAATAGCATTCGCCGTTAAGCTACGGACCAACTACCGGGGACCTTTCTGAGGAAGACAGATAGCTTCCAACTCCTGGAAATCGATTTCGCACATCACAGAAACGCTTTTTAATATTCAGTCTTGGGATTCACCGCCATTGTAGAGAGATAAAAGCCACATTGAGCGAAGCGACCCTGAAAAAACACGCTCCGATGCTCCCTACTCCCACAAAAACCCCTTGCCCCGCACCGCATAAATTACTAGCACAAAACTATGAACTCTCGTCGACAAACGCTTCTATTCCCGAATTCTCCCACAGCATTCGGAGGCTCTTTAAATCGAGGCAAACGCAAAGCCTCACGTCCAATTGCGACAAAACGCGCGATGCATTTAGTGCTTCGTTCTTCTCGCGCCAAAGGTGAGCTATCGCTGCTACATGAATCCAATTTCATTCAGCTTCTCATCGCGCGAATGGCAAAACGGTTTCGTGTTCGAGTGTCCGAGCAGGCGAATAGTGGTAATCATCTGCATCTCTTGGTTCGGGCGGAGACAAGGGACGGCTTTAAGCAGTTTCTAATGGCTCTCTCGGGAAGGATTGCGCAAAAGATGACCGGGGCAACAAAAGGAAAGCCGCTCGAAGGGAGGTTTTGGGACTTCATTCCTTTCACCCGAATCGTGGAGTGGGGGCGGGCGTTTGGAATCGCTAGACGCTACGTCATTCAGAAAACGCTACAGACGTTGGGGATTATTCCTTATCAGGTCAGGGGATCTAGGAAGGTCCGCAAAAAGGCTAATCAGATGGTGGGCACCGGCGTTGGTTAGAAAGAGCAAACGTTTCAATCCAACGTTCTACTCTTTCGTCGACCCTTTCGCCTTTTACGTCGCTAATGACAGCGATCGAATCGGCCCCCGCTTCGAGAATGGAATCAGCCTTTTCTAGCGTGACGCCGCCAATGGCCACTACCGGACAATTCCAAAACTTTCTCCAGGCTCGGAAGCGCTCGATGCCCAAAGGAGCCATGGACATTTCTTTGGTTTGAGTGGCAAACACAGGGCCTATCGCGACATACGAAGGCTTGATTGCATTGGCCAATCCCATTTCAAAATAGCTGTGAGTGCTCACTCCCAATCTTAGTCCATGGGAGGCAATGGCTTCAAATTCTGAAGTAGCAAGATCCTCCTGACCTAAATGAA
>JBBQIT010000320.1:0-5436 GCA_038325205.1 Bdellovibrionota bacterium | reverse complement strand
GAGCGGCTATTTGCCTGGCTCAAACGTTTCGGACGAGTCGATACTCGTCGGGAGGCGAAGGCAGCCAACTATCTTGGTTTTGTACTACTAGCCTGCGTAATCATTGTCCTGAGGCAATTTTGAGATGGGCTCTAGGAAACTAATTTCCCACTAGCCGAAGGTTGCTTCCGGCTTTCGCCCTCGCAATGACGGAGGGACGAGCCAACCGGCTCAATAAAAGAGTTCGGGATGTTGCGTTACCTCTTAGGGGCCACTCCGATACCCTTTTAGAACCCTTGTGCCCGATTTGTTCTGTATTGTTAACGAATAGCGATGCCCCCCTTTAACTTTTGAGCTCAGGCGGAGTAGCATTTCGCTTAAGATCAATCCCGTTTTACGATCCCGTTCATCTCTTCTCTATTTTTTCAAAACCAGGGGGCTTTCATGTCGTTCGTTATGCGACTTTTATTGGGAATACTTATTTGCGCTTCCAGCGCCACTTTCGCGAAGAATGCGAAGGTCGAACACGACTACATTCGGATTCCGCTAAGTGAGGTAACGCCTAACTTTGTGTCTAAATACGGTTTCATCCGAGATCACGTTATCGATGACCAATACGCTTTCGGTTATGTGACCAAGCAAGACTTCAAAAGAATTCCTTCTGTGGTTCTTAAGAATCTTACCTTAGTCGACGCAATGAAATGGGCTCACAACGACATGGATCCCAAAACGTTGCAGGTCCGTCCGGCACATGCGACTACCTTTGGAACTCCTGAGCCCTACCACACATATGAGACGTTAACTTCCGAGCTAAAAACTCTGGGAACCCAGTTTCAGAGCATTGTAACGGTGGCTTCTGCCGGAAAAACGGTAGAAGGGCGCGATCTTTGGTATCTTCGCGTCACCTCTCAAAAATTAGCAGACGAGTTGAAGCCAAAGCTTCTGTATATCTCCTCGATGCATGGAGATGAAGTGGTTGGCAAAGAGATGCTGGTCTATCTGACCCGCGATCTCTTAAACGGATATGGAAAAGATGCCCGCGTTACGGCTCTCGTCGATCACTCCATCGTCTATTTGATGCCTTCGATGAATCCAGACGGAACGGTTCATCAACAGCGTTTTAACGCAAACGGCGTCGACTTAAATCGGGACTTTCCTGGATTAGACGAAGAGGCTTTTTCCGGTGGACGCGCCGTGGAAACTCAAGCGATTATGAACCTGCATAAAGCGAACAACTTTCAAATCGCCATTAACTTTCATACCGGAGCTCTCTGCTTCAATACTCCCTGGGACAGCAAACCCAATGGGTCGAGCGATCTCTTTGGAGACGACGAGCTTATGCAAGCGATGGGCAACGAGTACGCCACTTTGAATGCAAACATGCACAAGGTTAACGGCGACAATTTCGTGAATGGAGTCACCTACGGCTATGAGTGGTATCAAGTGCTGGGCGGCATGCAAGACTGGGCGTCTTTCTTCCGGGAAGCGAGCCACGCGACTGTCGAACTCTCTGATGTGAAATGGCCTTCGGCCAGCACCTTAGCGGGATTCTGGAGCGACAACCGCGAGTCTCTTTTGACCTATCTCGAAAGAGGAACGGACGGAGTTCACGTAAAGGTTACAGACGCTCAAGGAGCTTTGTTAGATGTGGGCGTGGATCTTTCAACGACCAAGCGCACGTTGCACTACCACGGCTATGTGAATCGTCCTGCGATTACGGGATCGCAAACGGTAACCCTTTCATCGCCCGGATACGTGACGCAAACGCTGAACACCACTAGCTCTCGCTTTAACGGAGAGTTTCAGAATGTCGTGTTGGTGAAGAACTAAACGCGAAAGTTAATGGGGTGCCTTTGGGAGCCAATCTCGGGGCACCCCTTTTAATTCAGATGCCGCTCCGTCTTTGTCCGACACGACTCCATGAGCGACCTTCCAGTCGATTCCTAAATCCGGATCATTCCACAAAATACTGCGCTCTGAGGTTGGCGAGTAGTAATCCGTACATTTGTACAAGACCGTAGCTTCGTCACTCAGTACCGAAAAGCCATGGGCGAATCCCGGTGGGATATAAAGTTGATTACCGTTCTCTTCGGAAAGCAATTCACCAGTCCACTTCCCAAAGGTGGGAGAGCCCACACGAATGTCTACCGCCACGTCGAAAATCTCTCCTCGAATCGCGACAATGAGTTTCCCCTGAGGTTGTGGGTTTTGAAAATGAAGACCTCTAATAACGTGCTTACGAGAGAACGAATAGTTGTCTTGGACGAAAGGGAGTAAAATCCCCGCCTTGCGGTAGGCCTCCTCTTTCCAGATCTCTCTGAAATAGCCTCGGTCGTCGCCAAACCGCTTGGGTTGGAATAGTAAAACTTCCGGTATCCGCGTCGAACCCATTCGTTAATCTCCCTCGTAACAAAGGAAGGGAGAATAACAGTTTCTAGGCCCAAGACAACAAGCCGCAGAACTACTCTAAATTCGGGTGCAGCGGACCGATATTGAGCAAGGCCTTCATGAAAGCGTCATTGGAGACCATCTCGTTTAACCCGCCCAGGAGGTTCGCGTGAGGGAGCCATTGAGACCCGGAGCTCGCGACAAAATCAGAGGTCGAAACAATGGCCACCAATTCATGACTAGTTTCGTGAAATATCGGGCCACCCGAATTTCCCTTAATCAAATTTTTAATGTTCATGAAGGCACCGCCCCAACGTTTATCTTGGATGCTTTCGGGCACCGTTAACTTCCCTTTGGTGCTCTTCATAATACCCGTCCGTCATCTCGTAACCACTGTCATCAGGGTCATAGACCACGGCTTCCACGGGAACTTCGGAACCAGCGGCGTGGGATCTGAGAGTATCGCGCGAGGCAATGGTAACCCCACCGTAAATTTGGGGAAGCTTTTGTTGATGGCTGGGTTTAAGTAGCGCCCAGTCATCCGTTACCTGTTTATTGAAATGATAAGCGACCAATTTATTGATCTTGTAGCCCGTTGAATGTGTGTCACCTGGGTTTTGAAAGTAAGCTGTCATCTTACTGGCTTCGTCAGGTGTCATGCTTTTGTGATCCACTACGCAATGGCCTGCCGTTACGAGGTAACCTTGTTTGGTCAAAGCGAGAGAGCAAAACAACTCGCCCCTGCCCCGCTGTACCCTCAAAGTTCCTATGGGATTTAGACCGTTCCAATGTGAGGGCAGCTTAGAAATATCGTGAAAGGGCCCTTCGGTAGTAGGGGCGTCGTTGTCTTCTTTTGCACACCCCGCTATGAGGAATAGGCCAATGAACAAAAAGGACACAAGAATAGATCTTACGGATCTGGTGCGCACTCGAACCCCTAGGTAAATTGATTCATCGCATTATAAACACTTGTAATCGTTCATTCAACCGAGCGTTTTTCGTCACCGCAGCCGGTCATGCTTTCAAGTGAAAATTCGATAACATAGGTCTACTACTCGAGGAGAACTATGTTTAAAATTTTATTTCTGGGTCTTGGACTGCTGGTAAGCTCGCTAAGTTTTGCCGCTTTGCAGGTGGGAGATACGTTGCCTTCGCTGTGCTGGACCGCTATGGATGGAACGCAAATTTGCTCGGACAAACCAGCTCAAGTCCACGTGCTTATGTACAACGCCGGCTACTGCGGCCCGTGCAATCAAGAGTTCTCCGAAGTCATTCCTAAGTTAAACGGAATGGATACCAAAGGCATAGCAATCACAAGCCTCTCCATCGCCGGTTGGAACGCGGGTGAGCCTGCTGACGCCACTTTCTTGGGAGAGTGGAAAGCAAAACACGATATTCCCTTCACGGTCGCAACGGCGAACCGAAACGAATTGAAGTTGTTCGATGAGATTCCCGGAATTCCTACGACAGTTGTAACCGATGCCTTCGGGAAGATTACTTATCTCTCACTCGATTTCACGGAGACCTCTTCCGATGAACTTATCGCTCATCTGAGAAAGTCGTTACTCGGTAGCCAGCCTCCACCTTAGCTCGCGTGGTGTTTTTTAAACCAGCTTAGCATTTCGCTCCACGCCGCATCGGCGTCCTTTTTCCGATAAGACTCCCTGTAATCGGCGTTAAAGCCATGAGGGGAATCGGGATAAACAATAATCTTCGATCCACTGGACCCCTTTTTCAACGAGGTCTCCATCTCGTGGACTTGGTCCTGAGGAATATTGGCGTCCTGCCCTCCATACAGGCCCAAGACGGGCACTTTCAACGTAGCCGCGATAGAGAGCGGGCTTTCCGCCCCTTCAGTCTTCGCTTGAAGCGGACCATACCAAGCGGCTCCCGCTTTGATTTTGGGATGGTTGGCGGCGTACAGCCACGTCGTGGCTCCGCCCCAGCAGAAGCCCGTGATGCTTACTCGCTTCATGTCAGCTTTTCCCGACTTTTCGATATAGGTCATGGTGGCATCTAAATCTTTGGTAACTTGAGCTCTCTCGACTTTCGAAACCACCTTAATGATCTCTGGAATGTCTTTGAGGCTAACCACTTCACCTTGGCGCGAATAAAGATAAGGCGCGATAGCCAAAAAGCCTTTCTTAGCGAATCTT
This sequence comes from Bdellovibrionota bacterium, assembly GCA_038325205.1. GTDB lineage: Bacteria > Bdellovibrionota > FAC87 > UBA2466 > UBA2466 > JBBQIT01. Next base: position 913 of record JBBQIT010000320.1, on the reverse strand, counting down.
CGGCAAAGGTCCTTAATGTGCTCATGCACGCCAAAAATTTCATGGACTACAATCACTGAGGGAAAGGGCCCCTTCCCTACCGGCATCGCCCAGTAGGCTGGAATCTTCCGATCGAAAGATTCAATGCTCACGTCACCCGCCACCAATCCTATGGTGTCTGTGGTTAGTGTGAACGCCGACAGCGGATAGACCGCAGCAGCGAATCCCGCTTTTATTCCTGTAGCCACAAAATCCCGACGAGAGAGATCGTTTTTGCCATTCCCTGACTGATCATCATTGTAGTTCATAGTTGTCTCGGTTACTGGCGGTAGAAACTATTGTCAACCGCCCCGCACGCCGAAGTTTTCAACTACGGCTGTGCATGGTACTTGAGTAACGCCATGGTAGCCGCTCTCCAACGTTTCAGACCACGATTTATCGCTTATGCGATTTTGACAGTGGTAGCGCTTCTAGCAACTTTGGTAAGCGCCATTTCCATGCGCCTTCACATCCCTAGAAATGATTTCTATTGTTACTATCGCGCAGCAGAAAGATTCTGGGCCTCACTTCCCGTCTATCAAAACGAAGTCGACCTCCCGTATAAGTATCCCCCAGTCACCATTTTGTACTGGGTTCTGCTCCCTCTTTTTTCAGTCGATGTCTCTCGTTGGATTTTTGTGGGGCTACACTTTCTTGCTTTGGCCACTATTCCCTATCTCATCATCAAAGTGATTCGCCCCAAGGAAAGCTTTTCGGAAAGTGCTTTGCTCGCCATTCTCCTGGGCTTTGTTTCGAGCCTTCGCTTTTTTGAAAATGAGTTTCGTTCGGGGCAAGTAGGTATCTTCATCCTATTCTTAATTTGTTTAAGTGCATTTATCTTGAGCAACTCGAAGATAAAGCGCTACCCCAGAATCTTTCTAGGAATCGCAGTGCT